>DAIOVT010000362.1:0-4533 GCA_036758885.1 Kineosporiaceae bacterium | reverse complement strand
TGAACGTGGACTCACCGCTGACCCGCCGCATGTTGTTCGACATCGGCCCATCCAACGCCACGACCCCGGCGGTCCGGACAGGTGGTCCGAATATCGGACACCGGACCGTCTTGCCGCGGCACGATCCGGGCGCTTGGGTTGGTCTCGGACATCGAGGTCCGTCATTCGGCCCACAGGAGTGCTCATGATCAAGGTCAGTGTCTTGTACCCGAACAGCCCCGGCGCCCGCTTCGATCACGACTACTACCGCGACCGGCACATGCCGATGGTCAGCGAGCGGATGGGCTCGTACCTGCAGACGTACACGGTCGACCGGGGCCTGTCCGGGATGGCGCCGGGTGAGCCCGCCGCCTTCGTGGCGGCGGGCCACCTGTTCTGCAACACGGTCGAGGACTTCCAGGCCGGGTTCGGCCCGCACACCCAGGAGATCCTCGCCGACATCCCCAACTACACCGATGCGCAGCCGGTGATCCTGATCAACGAGGTCGCCGTCGGCTGACCGCTCAGCCCACCGGGGCCGAGGTGGCGCGCGCGTTCACCTCGTAGGAGGTGTTGGTCGCCTCGAAGAAGTTGACCAGCTGCAGGGTGTCGTTCGCCGTGGCCATCCACTTGGCCGGGTTGGAGACGCGGTACTCGGGTTCGAAGCCGAGTTCCTCGAGCCGCCGGTCGGCCAGGTACTTGACGTACTGGTTCACGTAGTCGGCGTTCAGCCCGAGGATCCCGCGCGGGAAGAGGTCGCGGTTGTAGGCCTCCTCCATCTCCACGGCGGCGAGGATCATGCCGCGCACCTCGTCGGCGAACTCGGGGTCGTGCAGATCCTCGTTCTCGGCGAGCACGGTGAGGATCAGGTTGATGCCGAACTGCAGGTGCAGCGACTCGTCCCGGATGATCCAGTCCATCAGCGAACCGAAGTTGCGCAGCAGGTTCCGCTGCCGGAACGACAGAGCCACCATGAAGCCCGAGTAGAACCAGATGCCCTCGAGAATGATGTTGTAGGCGATCAGGTTCCGGACGAAGTCCTTCTTGCCCTCGGTCGAGGTGATGTCCAGGGTGTCGCTGGTCATTCGCTGGATGAACCGGGTCTCGAACTCCTCCTTGGCCACCATCGACGGCACCGTGACGTGGTTGGCGTAGGCGGCCTCCCGATCGATCGGGAAGGTCTCCAGGATGTACTCGAAGGCCATCGTGTGGTTCGCCTCCTCCCACATCTGCTTGGCCAGATAGAGGTGCGCCTCGGGGGCGTTGATGTAGGGGTACACCCCGAACGCCAGCGCCTTGTTGACCAGCAGCTCGTTGGGGTTGAAGTACGAGACCAGATGCACCAGGGCGTGCTTCTCGTCGTCGGTCATCCGGGCGAGGTCGGCGAGGTCCTCCCCCAGCTGGATCTCGTTGGGGAACCAGGTGTTCGCGACGGCCTGCTCGTACAGGTCCATCGCCCACGGGTAGGTGACCGGCTTGAGCAGCAGGCCGTCCTGAATACCGGAACCGAGAATGGACATAGCTGTCTCCAAGAAAGGTGGTGAAAGGAAAAGGCTTGGGCAAGAACGGATCACACGCAGTGATCACCGGTGGTGTCGCCTCACTGGCAGGACTCGCACTGCATGCGTTCCATCGGGTCGATCGGGCAGGCGACACCGTCGATGATCTCGAGATCATCGGTGAGGTCGACCTCGGCGACAGGGACGGCGGGCGTGGCAGCAGGGACGGCGGGCACCGAACCGAACCCGAACCCCCGCTTGGCCTTCGCCGCACCGAACCCGGTACGCGCCGGACCGCCACCTGCCGCCGTCGCCGCGCGGGCGGACGGCGCCCCTGCACCGTTCAGGTTCTCGGCCTTGTTCACCCGCACCGTCGACTGCTCGGCGGTGTGCCGCGGCATCATGTGCAGGTAGTAGGTGGTCTTGACGCCCTTGCGCCAGGCCGCGGCGTACAGGTCGGTCATGCCGTCCACCGACCGGTCGGCCAGGTAGATGTTGCGGCTGATCGCCTGGTCGATCCACTTCTGGGCCCGCGCCGCCACCTCGAGGAAGGCGTACGGGGAGAGCTGGAACGACGTCCGGTAGATCTCCTTGAGCTGCTGCGGCACCTCCTCGATCGCCGACAGGTCGCCCTGGGCCGCGAGCAGCCGGTCACGCACCTGCTCCCACAGCCCGAGTTCCTGCAGCGCCGCGACCAGGTTCCGGTTCACCTCGAGGAACTTCCCCGAGGAGGTGGCCCGGGAGAAGATCTGCGAGAACTGCGGGTCCAGACCCGGCGTGGTGCCGGCCACCAGACCGATCGAGGCGGTCGGCGCGATCGCCATCACGGTCGAGTTCCGCATTCCGCCGGACACCTTCTCGCGCAACATCTTCCAGTCCATACGCACGGTCCGGTCGACCTCGACCGGCACGCCGCGCTCGGCCTCCAGCGCGTCGAGGGTGTCGAACGGCACCAGTCCCTTCGACCATCCCGAGCCGGCGAAGGCCGGGTAGGCGCCACGCTCGGCGGCCAGGTCGGCGGAGGCGTCGATCGCGTGCCAGGAGACGAACTCGACGATCCGGTCGATCAGCTCGGCCGCCTCGGCGCTCTCGTAGGCCAGGCCGAGCCGCTCGGCGACGTCGGTGAAGCCCATCACCCCCAGCCCCACGGCGCGCGAGTCCTGGTTGGACCGCTGCGACTCGGGCACCGACGAGATGGTGATGTCGATCAGGTTGTCCAACTGCCGCACCGCCAGCCGCACCGAGCGGGCCATCAGGTCCCAGTCGATCTCCTGGCCGCCGGCGGGCAGGTGCGCCGACAGGTTGACCGAGGCCAGGTTGCAGACCGAGATCGTCTCCCGGTCCTGCGGCAGGCAGATCTCGGTGCACAGGTTGGAGAGGTGGATCGTGCCGGTGTTGGTGTTCAGCGCCCGGGTGTTGATGGTGTCCTTCCAGGTCAGCCACGGGTGTGAGGTGGTCTGCAGGGTGAGCAGGATCTGCTTGTACTGCTCACGGGCACGCACCCGGCTGAACATCCGCATCGTGCCGGCCTCGGCCATGGCCACGTACTCGGCGTAGCGCGCGGAGAACGCCGCGCCGGTCAGCTCGACCAGGTCCGGCGTCTCGGCGGGGTCGAACAGGAACCAGTCCTGGTCCGCCGCAACACGTTTCATGAACTCGTCGGAGATCCAGACGGCGGTGTTCGCCGTCCGGGTGCGCCGGTAGGGGTCACCGGAGTTCTGCCGCAGGTCGAGGAACTGCGGGAAGTCGAGGTGCCAGTTCTCCATGTAGAAGCACAACGCACCGAACTTCTTGCCGCCGCGAGAGACCGCACGCAGGGTCGAGTCGATGGTGTGCATGAACGGGATCGGGCCGGTGGACGTGGTGTTGTTCGACCGGATCGGCGAGCCCTCGCTGCGCAACTTGGTGACCGACAGACCGATGCCACCGGTGCCCTTGGTCAGCCACATCACGTTCCGCACCGAGGTGGCGATGTGCTCGATGTCGTCGTCCATCTGCACCACGAAGCAGTTCGACAGCTGCGGGTAGGAGGTACCCGCGTTGACCAGCGTCGAGCCGGCCGGCAGGTACTCCAGCCGGGAGATCGCCTCGTAGAACGACAAAGCCGCGGTGGTGGGGTCGGACTCGTTCAGCGCCAGGCCCATCGCCACCCGCATCCAGAAGTACTGGGGCACCTCCAGCGAGTGCCGGTCCCGGTCGTGGATCATGTACCGGTTCCTGATGGTGACGGTGCCGATGTAGCGCAGCAGCTCGTCACGCGTGTGGTCGAGGTGCGCGGCCAGGGCGTCGAGGTCGAACAGGTCGACCAGCCGCGGGTCGAGCAGACCCTCCTCGACGGCGTCCCGCACGTATCCGGGGAAGCGGGCCTGGTGCAGCAGGGCGAGCTCGACGTCGGACTGGTACCCGCCGAGCACCCGCTTGTAGATCACCTTGCGCAGCAGCCGGGCGGCGACGGTGTCGAAGTCGGGGTCGTCCTTGATGTTCTGGACGGCGACGCCGATCGCGGCCTCGTCCAGCTGTTCCGAGGTGATCCCGTCGAACAGCGTGATCGCCAGTTCCGAGGCGATCTGGGTGACCTTCGAGATCGGGTCGCTCAGTCCGTAGGTGACACGTTCGATCGCCCGGTTGATCCGGTCGGCGTCGTACGGTTCCCGCGAACCGTCGCGCTTGGTGACCTGCAGCCGGGTCTGCGCCACCGGCGGGTCGGCGGCCAGATCGGCGTGCAGATCGGGGACGGCACGGTCGATCACAGTCATCGGGTCTCTCTCCTCGCGAGCCTCGGATACGACCCGCAGTCCCCTTGGGCGCAGACGGGGGCGCCGGACCGCGAGGGGCCCGACCCGCCCGGTCCACCCGAGAGACCGCGGATCCACGCACGTCCGCGACGTGCGTACCGTCGGCAGGTCTTCGGACTCGCGGGCACGGCACCGTCCGGAACTCACGGACGACGCCACCTACCGGCCGTCGCTTCCCAGGTCCGGACCCGCTCACGCGGAACCGGTGACCCAGTGCTTGATGACAGCTCTCGTTCCCACTCACCGCTGCGGGGCAGTCC
>DAIOVT010000361.1:2382-4534 GCA_036758885.1 Kineosporiaceae bacterium | reverse complement strand
GGGTCCGGTACCGGTGCGGGCAACGGCACTGGGGGTTGTCCGGGGCAGCCGGCCTGCTGCTGGTCAGACCGGACGATCCGGAAGTGATCACCGAGCACCACTCGGTGCTGCTCCAGCTCCGGGCGGGCTGGACGCATCAGGGCGGAACCTGGAGCGTGCCCGGTGGCGCACGGGACAGCCACGAGGACGCCACCGACACTGCCCTGCGCGAGGCGGGCGAGGAGACCGGCCTGGTGCTGGGCTCCGTACGAGTGCTCGGCGAGATCCCCGGCGTCGACCACACCGACTGGCGGTACACCTATGTGCTGGCCCTCGCCGAGGCCGGCCCGATCGAGCCTGTTCCGGCCGTTCCTGTTCCGGCCGTCGCCGGGCCCGGCTCCCCCGCCCCGGACCCGGACGCGAAGGCCTGGTCCGCTGGAACCATGGCCGAGACCGAGGAACTGCGTTGGGTCAGGCTGCGCGAGGTGCAGGAACTCGATCTGCACCCCGCGCTGCGTGAGGTGTGGCCGCGCGTGCTCGGGGTCGTTCTGACGCGCTTGTCAGCCGGCGTCCTTGGCGGCGCGGAACCCTAGGTCGAGGTCGGCCAGGATGTCGTCGATGCCCTCGATGCCGACGGCCAGCCGGACCAGGCCGGGCGTCACGCCGCTGGCCAGCTGCTCCTCGGCGGAGAGCTGGCTGTGGGTGGTCGAGGCCGGGTGGATCACCAGACTGCGCACGTCACCGATGTTGGCGACGTGCGAGTGCAGTTCGAGCGCGTTGACGAAACGCTTGCCCGCTTCCAGACCGCCCACGATCTCGAAGGCCAGCACCGCCCCCGCCCCCTTGGGCGCGTACTTCTGGGCCTGCGCGTGCCAGGGGCTCGACGGCAGCCCGGCGTAGACGACCGACTCCACCTCGTCGCGCTGCTCGAGCCAGGCCGCCACCGCCTGGGCATTCTGGATGTGCCGCTCGACGCGAAGGCTGAGCGTCTCCAGACCCTGTGCGAGCAGGAAGGCATTGAACGGCGAGATCGCCGGCCCCAGGTCACGCAGCAACTGCACCCGGGCCTTGAGGATGTAGGCGAGGTTCGCCCCGAGCGGGCTGCCCACCCCGAGGTCGCGGGCGTAGACCAGCCCGTGGTAGCTCGGGTCGGGCTGGTTGTAGTTGGGGAACTTCTCCGGCTGGGCGGCGTAGTCGAACTTGCCGCCGTCGACGATCACACCGCCGATCGAGGTGCCGTGCCCACCCAAGTACTTGGTGGCCGAGTGCACGACGATGTCGGCGCCCCACTCCAGCGGCCGGATCAGGTACGGCGTGGCGATGGTGTTGTCGACCACCAGCGGCACACCCACCTCGTGGGCGACGGCGGAGACACCTTCGATGTCGAGAACGTCCTGCTTCGGGTTGGAGATGCTCTCCCCGAAGAAGGCCTTGGTGTTCGGCCGGACGGCACGACGCCAGCTGTCCAGGTCGTCCGGGTCCTCGACGAAGGAGACCTCGATGCCGATCTTCGGGAAGGTGTAGTGGAAGAGGTTGTAGGTGCCGCCGTAGAGGCTCGGGCTGGCCACGATGTGGTCCCCCGCCTCTGCCAGGTTCAGCAGGGCAACGGTCTCCGCGGCCTGACCGCTGGCGACCAGCAGGGCTCCGACGCCACCCTCCAGACTGGCCACGCGCTGTTCCACCGCGTCCGTCGTCGGGTTCATCAGCCGGGTGTAGATGTTGCCGAACTCCTTGAGCCCGAACAGGTTTGCCGCGTGATCGGTATCCTTGAAGACGTAGGACGTGGTCTGGTAGATCGGCAGAGCCCGCGCCCCCGTCGTCGGGTCAGCACTCTGGCCCGCATGGATCTGCCGCGTCTCGAAGGACCAACCGTTGCTCATGCACAACTCCTCTTACCCGGGGGCCGGAAGGGCCCGCGCTTGCCTCCGCCACCTCGGCGGACAGCCTGGTCATCCCCCGGGGCACCCCACCGCGGAGGAGGGTTGCCGGTCAGCGAGCCGGGACTTGACGCTGACGCTCTGGACCTGGGCGCAACCATAGCGTGCCGGCGAGTACCACCGCGCTACCCGGCAGCGCGATCGCGCGAGCGACCACCCGGCGGCTCGGGTGGTCCCGGTGGCTCCGGCAACGCCCCGGGTGGACGTGCCGCAGGCCAGGAGTCGCGGACCCAGCC
>DAIOVT010000361.1:0-2372 GCA_036758885.1 Kineosporiaceae bacterium | reverse complement strand
CATGACCGCCGCGATCCGGAGCACCAGGCCGGCCAGCGAGTTGTCGCTCTGGTCGGCGAGCGCCCGTTCGGCCAGCGTTCTGGCCTGATGCCCGCTGCCCGACCACCAGGCCATCCAGCTCAGTGCGGCAAGCACGGCGCCGCGCCGGCCCTGCGGGGCGTGCCGGACCGCGGTCGCGAGGGCGTCCCGGGCGCGTTGCAGCCGTTCCGGCTCGGGCGGGATCTCGTCGATCGTGGCGAACGCCGTCAGCCCTGAGCCGGTGAACACCGAACGGGCCAGCGCCAGCCCGGCGGCACCGGGCGGACCGGCCGTGAGCACCAGGACGGCGTCGCGCAGGTGGACGTCGACCATCGCCCGGCACAGATCGGCGAGCTGCTCGGGTCGCGATGCGTCGAAGTGGGGGGCGCCGTCCAGCAGTTCTGACCAGAGCACGAGGATCGCTTCGCGATCGGGCCGCGCCCGCGCCTGCAGCAGGTTCGCCGAGAGCACGGGTGAATCGGCCGGAACCAGATCGTCGAAGAGCTCGGACTCGTTCTCGGCCAACGATTCCCCGGCGAACACCAGGGTTGCGGCGACGTTGCTTGCACGGGCCAGGTCGAGCGGCAACCCCGGTGCCGGGCAGCACTGCTGGTCGGCGCAGAGGTAGGAGCGGTAGTGCTGCTCGTCCAGACCGAGCACGTCGAGGACCTCCAGGCCGGAGTTCTCCAGCCGGCGCTGCGCCATGCGCGCCAGCCCGGGCTGCAGCAGCGGTGCGTCACGGCTCGTCGCCCGGCCGACCGCCCGCTGCGAGGCGATCAGCACGATCACCGCGTGATGCCCGGTGCGGATGAGGGTCCCGGCGAGGGCGTCGAGCGCCGCACCGCGTCCGGCGCGTTCGCCGATGTCGAACCGGACGACGACACCGCACCGGTGCTTTCGGGTCTCCCCCGGCAACATGCCGACCACGATCACGGACTCGCGCGGGACGAATCCCAGGCGGTACCAGGCATAGGCGATGACATCGGCGGGGCCGTGGACGGTGAGTTTCTGCATACCGCCACGCTGACCGCTACCGCGCCTGCCCGGCACCTCGAACCGTCCGGCCTGTGGACAACTCCGCCGTCCACAGCCCGAGGGACGGGACGCGCCCGGCGTCCCGTCCCTCGGAGGTGGATCTGGGTGGTGTGGCCGGCGGTCAGCGAATCACCTCGCCGGGCACCACGACCGGTTCGGACGGCGCGGCCCCTGCGGTGCCGGCAGCCTCGCCCTGCGCACCTCCGGAGCGCTCCCAGTCGAGGAAGGCGCCGGTCTCACTCAGCACCGCACCGGCGAGCCAGGCCACCACCAGCGCGTCGTCACCGAGGCCGATGATCGGCAGCAGGTCGGGTATCGCGTCGATCGGTGAGATCACGTACACCGCGGCCAGGGCGGCCAGTCCGAGCCGGCCACGGTCGAGGTAGGGGTAGCTGCCGTTGATCGCGGACCTGAGCATTCTCGGCAGCGCGGCCAGCCGCGCTCCGACGCCAGGGGTACCGGGGGCGGACGCTCCGCGCAGCGCCTGGGCCAGAGCCTTCAGCGCCGCGACCCGACGAATGTTCGCCATCTTTCACTCCTTCGGGCGGAGACCCGCCGAACAGGGCCGACAACCAGGTGGCCGTCGGGACGTTTCCATGCGCTTCAACGTCGCGGGCCCTGCGCTGACTTCACCAAAACCCGCGCCAAATGCGTGATCTGTGTCACATCTGCCTGGCGCATGGATCCGAATGGTGCTGTTGTCCCTCTAGAGGACAGGGGGCGAGGAGAACGCGGCCGGGGCCCATCGGGCCCCGGCCACATTCTTTTGCCACGCCGGCACCCGCCGTCCTGAACCCCGTCGTGAACTGTCACCATGAACAGCGTGTCCTCCGCAGGTTCACGACCCTTCCCGGCCCGGCCGTCCGGGCGCTCGGCGAAACCGCACCCCGTTCCCGGCGAACACGCGGTCGCCACAGGGATCGCCTCGCTGGTGCCGGACGGCGACGGACGCGGCGGCTGGACCATGTACGTCAACGGCATGGAGTCCTCACACGTCGACCTGCACGACCCGACCCGGCTGGACTTCGAGTACATGCGCTGGTTCGCGGCGATGGTCAGGGCCTGGCACCGGCCGGACTCGGAGTTCACGGCGATGCACCTGGGCGGTGGCGGGTGCACCTTTCCGCGCTACCTGCAGGCGACCTGCCCCGGCGTACGGCAACAGGTCGTCGAGGTCGACGAAGGTGTGCTGGAACTGGCCAAGCAGGCCTTCGGGCTGCGCTCCGGCGGGCGGTTGCGGTTGCGCCAGGGCGAGGCCCGCCGTGCCGTCCAGGACAGTCCGGAGTCGAGCGCGGACCTGATCGTGCGGGACGCCTTCA
>DAIOVT010000360.1:0-4548 GCA_036758885.1 Kineosporiaceae bacterium | reverse complement strand
AAGCCCGCCTGATGAGCACCGCCGCCGGCTCGCCGAGCCGGATCCCCCGGGAGATCTGGGTGCTGGTCGCCTCGGCCTTCGTGATCGCGATCGGGTTCGGCCTGATCGCCCCGGTACTGCCCCAGTTCGCGCAGAGTTTCGGGGTCGGCGCGACCGCGAGCGCGATCGTGGTCAGCGCGTTCGCCTTCTTCCGCCTGGTGTTCGCCCCGGGCGGTGGCGCCCTGATCGGCCGGTTCGGCGAACGCCCGGTGTACCTGGTCGGCCTGCTGATCGTCGCGGCGTCCATCGCGGCCACCGCGTTCGCCCAGAGCTACTGGCAACTGCTGGTCTTCCGCGGTCTCGGCGGCATCGGCTCGGTGATGTTCACCGTCTCGGCGACGGCGCTGATCGTAAGGCTCTCGCCGCCGGCGATCCGCGGCCGGGTCGCCTCGGCCTACGGTTCGGCGTTCCTGATCGGCGGCATCGGCGGGCCCGCCGTCGGGGGCCTGCTGGGCAGCCTGGGGTTGCGGGTGCCGTTCCTGGTCTACGCCGCGGTGCTGCTGATCGCCGCCGCCCTGGTCGCCGGCTTCATCCGCAGCGAGGCCCTGCGGCCACCGCCGGACGCACCGAAGCTGCCGGTGCTGACCGCACGGGAGGCGTTGCGCGACAAGGCCTATCAGGCCGGCCTCGGTTCGGCCTTCGCCAACGGCTGGGTGAACTTCGGGGTGCGCAACGCGATCGTGCCGTTGTTCGTCGCCGCGAACATCGGCAAGCAACCGTGGCTGGCCGGCACCGTGCTGGCGATCTACGCGGCGGCCAACGCCGTCGGGCTGAACGTGGCCGGCCGGCTGAGCGACCGGCGGGGGCGCCGTCCGTTCATCGTCGGCGGTCTGCTGGTCGCCGGAACTGCCACGCTGGCAACGGGTCTGGCCACGAACCTGGCGACGCTGGCGGTGCTCTCGATCATCGCCGGGGCCGGCTCCGGTGCCCTCAACCCCGCCCAGCAGGCGTCGATGGCGGACGTGGTCGGCCGCGAGCGCAACGGCGGACCGGCGCTGGCCGCGTTCCAGATGTCCTCCGATGCCGGGGCGATCCTCGGCCCGATCGTCGCCGGCGTGCTGATCGACGCGGGCAGTTACGTGCTGGCCTTCGCGCTCACCGGCGCCGTGTGCCTGCTCGCCGTGCTGCCCTGGCTGCGCGCCCGGGAGACGCTGCCGCGCTGATCACGAGCGGGCCGGCCCGGCCAGGAACCGCTGGTTGACGGCCAGGGTCCGGGTGTCGGAGTCGAGCCGCCAGTCGCGTTCCTTGTTCTCGTGGAAGAACGCGATCCGTTGCAGCGCAGGGAATCTGCGGCTCGTGTAGAGATCGGTGAACCAGTCGGCCTTGCCCGGACTCTCGACGCAGCCGGTCTCGCAGACCGTGACCGCCGCTTCCGGGTGCAGTGCCAGCAATCGCTCGTACATCGGGGTGATCACCTGCTCGAAGGAGCTCTCCGGCCCCCCGGACGCATCGTCGCCGGTGTTGTTCCAGGTATAGCCGTCGATACCGACCGCATCCACCCATTCCACGCCGGGCCAGTAGCTCTCCATCGGGGTTGTCCCCTGAGCCGATCCCTCGTCGGTGGCGTTGGCGCAGAACAGGAACGACAGGTTCGGCCGGCCGATCTCCCGGCCCAGCCGGACGACGTGACACCAGGCCGCGATCCAGGTGCCGGCGTCCGGGGCGAGGGCCTCGGGGTGGTCGAGCGACCAGGGCTGGTAGGCACCGTTCATCTCCGGGAACGGGCGCAGGGTGACCGGGCCGGGGAAGGACGCCGCACCGCGCAGGAACTCGGTCAGGTACGCGTCGTGGGCACCGTCGACGATGCCGGCGAGGTCGACCCCGACCGGCTCCCAGGAGATCAGCAGTTCGTAGCTGCCCCGGCTGGTCAGCCGGGTGGCCTCGGCGGCGAAGGCGCCGTCCCAGGTCAGGTTCCAGTCGGCGTACCAGGAGACCAGCGGCAACCGGGCGCCGAGCAGTGTCTCGAGCGCGAAGTGGTTGCCCGCCAGGCCTTCCGGGCCCGCCGCCCAGGCCCCGAACGTGCATCTGCGCACCAGTTCAGCCGGTTCGGGGGTTTCGGAGGTTTCGGCCGGTTCACCCGAGCCGGTCGAGCAGCCGGACAGGCCGGCGCACGCGAGACCGGCGAGCAGCGCCCGCCGGGACACCCCGGACGGCGTGGCGCAGGCTGGTTCGGCGGACACGACGAACCACGCTAACAACCGGCATTGCCGGCCACCGCGAGGGCGAACCGCGACCCGCCGCTACTTGACCGAACCCGCGGTCAACCCGCCCACCAGATACTTCTCGATCAGGACGAAAAGGATCACCACGGGCACGATCGCGATCAGCGACGCGGCGAAGAGCTGGTCCCAGTGCTGCTCGTAACCGGTGATGTACGAACGCATCCCGACGGTCAGCGGCTTGCGTGAGTCGTCGATGATCAGGGTCAGCGCCACCACGTACTCGTTCCAGGCGGCGATGAACGCGAAGATCACCGCGGTGACGATGCCGGGCAGGGTCAGCGGCATCATCACCCGCAACAGGATCGCCATCCGGCCGCAGCCGTCCAGCCGGGCGGCCTCCTCGACGTCCGTGGGGATCGCCGAGAAGAAGCCGTGCAGGATCCAGATCGCGAACGCCAGGTTGAACGCGGCGTTGGTGAGGATCAGCGCCATGTAGGTGTTCACCAGGGAGAGTTCGAAGAACTCCCGGTACAGACCGACCACCAGCGAGGTCGGCGCGAACATCTGGGTGACCAGCACCAGCAGCAGGAACGGCGTGCGGCCGATGAACCGGTACCGCGAGGTGATGTACGCAGCCGGGATCGAGACCACGATGACGATCAGCGTCGAGGCGCCGGCCACGATCAGGGAACTCTTCAGCCAGTTGAGGAATCGCTCGTCACCGAGCACCTGGACGAAGGTGTCCCACTGCCATTCGCGGGGCAACAGCGTGGCCGGGGTCCGCTTGACGTCACTGCTGGTGCGCAACGAGTCCAGCAGCATGATCAGGTACGGCGCCAGGAAGACCAGGGCGAGCGCGAACCCGGCCACCGGCAGCACCCAGTTGGGCCGGCGACGCGGCGCCATCACGGTGTTCCGGGCCATCAGTCGACCTCGTCCCGCCAGGACGTGATGTGCAGATAGATCAGCACCACCACCATGATCAGCAGCACGTTGAACACACCTGTCGCGGCCGACATGCCGACGTCCTTCTCCTGGCTCTTGAAGGCGAGTTTGTACATGAAGGTGATCGTCGTGTCGTGCAGATATCCGGGGTTGCGGTCGTTGAGCGTGTAGACGATCGGGAAACTGTTGAACACATAGATCATGTTCAGCACGGCGGCCACCATCAGCGCCGGCCGCAGCAGCGGCAGGGTGATTCCGCGCCAGGTCTGCCAGCCGTTCGCGCCGTCCAGTTTCGCGGCCTCGAAGACGTCCTCGGGAATCGCGTTGAGACCGGCGACGAACACATAGACCGTGAACGGCACCGAGACGAAGACACCCACGGCGATCATCGACGCCATCGTGAACCGGTCGTCCCCCAGAAAGTCGACCGGGTCACTGACCAGATGCAGTTTCAGCAGCAGCCAGTTCAGCATTCCGTAGTTGTAGTCGTAGAGCAGCACGAACAACTGCGAGGTGATCACCAGGGACGCCGCCCAGGGCACGATGATCGCCATGCGCACGAAGCGCCGTCCGAAGAACTCCTTCACCAGGAACTGCGCCATCGCCAGGCTGGCCGCGATGGTCAGCACGACAACCGCGACCACCCAGATCAAGGTGTTGCGCAGCACCGTGCCGAGACTCGGGTGGGCCAGCACGTTGGCGTAGTTGGCCCAGCCGTTGCCGCCCAGGTTCAGGCCGGTGATCGAGTACTTGTTGAACGAGGCCTGAACCAGCATCACCGCCGGCACCAGCACCACGCCGAGGATCAGCAGCAGTGCTGGTGCCAGCCACAGCAGCGCCATCGGGCCCGAGATGCCTTGGCCGCTCCGGCTCTTGGCGCGTGCCATCGATCAGCCGGCGCTCTCGGCCTGCTTCTGCAGGTCGCCGAGCACCTTCTGCGGGTCACCGGTGATCGCACTGCCGAGGTTCTGCTGAACGGCGAGCTTGACCTTGTCCCAGGCCGGGTCGTCGGTCGGGGTCAGGTGCGCGTTCGGCAGCGTGTCCAGGTAGACCTTGAGCTTGGCGTCGGAGCGGAACTCCTCGACGCCGGACTTGGTCACCGGCAGGAAGCCCTCGGCCTTGATGAAGGTGTTGATCTGGTCCTTCTGGTAGTAGAGGTCGTAGAAGGCCTTGACCGCCTCGGTGTTGCCCGGCTTCTTGAAGGCCATCAGGTAGTCGGTGACACCGAAGGTCTGCGGGGTGCCGCCGTCGGCCTTGGTGACCATCGGAATGACCTCGTACTTGACCTTGCCGTCCTTGTCGAGGTCGGCGGCCAGCGGCGAGAAGCCGACCACCATTCCGGCCTTGCCCGACTTGAACAGGTCGAAGGCGTCGGCGCGGTTGGTGCGTCCGGGGTTGTTCT
>DAIOVT010000359.1:0-4549 GCA_036758885.1 Kineosporiaceae bacterium | reverse complement strand
CGCGTTGCAGGGCGGCGACGAAGAGCGCGGTCGGCGAGGTCGGGTCGGACCGGTCCACCAGCCACAGCGGACGGCTCACCAACCCCACCCCGGCCAGCAGGACCAGCACACCGAGCGCACCACCCAGTCGCGGCGTCCAGGCAGTGGGCAGCCCGGCGCCCCGCGCGAGCAGGCGGCGTCCGAGGGGTACCACCACGACCGCCGCGACGATCACCGCCGCGGTGCCGAACAGCAACGGACGCAACGATTCCGCGTTCACCCGCAGGTACGGCCCGGACAGCCAGGCGGCGGCACCGAGGGCCAGCGCGGCACCCGCCGTGGCGGTGAACGCCAGCGCGATCACTCCACGGATCCGCAGGATCGCCAGCGGCACGCAGGCCACCACCAACAGCGCGACCTCGCGGATGGCGTCGATCCGGATCAGCCCGGCCAGGCCCAGCACCGCGCCCGCGACCACCGCCGCCCGCAACTGCACCTGCCCCGTCGCGGAGGTGCCGGGCACGGGCGCCCGGGTCATCGCGACCAGCCAGACCACGGCGCTCAACAGCACCGCCAGGGCCACCGCCTCGGAGTAGGTCGAGCGGCCGACCAGCAGGTTCGGCAACGCACAGCCCAGCGCGGTCACGGCGAGTAGCGCCCAGCCAGCACCCAGCCAGCGCCGGGCCAGCACACCGAAGGCCAGCAGGGCCGCCGCCATGGCGATCGCGGGCATCACGAACACGCCGGTCCAGGGGTGGCCGAACAGGTCGCCGAACCACCAGCCGTACGACTGTACGGCGGGCACACCGAGCAGGAACTGCGGCACGATCTGCGCGCCCCCGGCACCTGCGGTGCCGCTGAGCACCTGGTAGAAGGCAGGTGCGTCCAGGGTGAACCCGGGGACGGCGAACGCGGCGGGCCCGCCGAAGGCCGCCAGGTGCGCGTCCACCGGCAGACCGCCGTGCACCGCGATCCACTGCGTGTAGAGGGCGTAGGCGCCGGGGTCGCGGCGGAGGACCACGTGTTCACCGTGCAGCGCCGCGTTCGCCACCGTGATCGCGGTGATCACCAGCAGCATCGCCCAGGTCAGCGCCCGGTCGGAAACCCTTGTCGCAGAACGGGGTTCAGCACCTGGACCAGGACCGTCCAGGGTGACGCCCCGGCTCACCCGGACCGCCGCGAGCACCGCCAGCACCGCGAGCGGCAGCGCCGTCGCCGGACGCCACCATCCCAGCGGCAGCAGCGCGGTGGCACCGAGGCAGACGATGATCACCGCCGGGCCGACCACGAGAGCGATCCGAGTCAGAGCCCGCGGCACCGCGCAAGCCTACGGCTCCTAGGAGGGCGTCGCAGGCAATGCTGCGGCGATCTTGCGAACCGGCTCGAGCGCGGTGTCGAGCTCCTTGGTGTCGATCCGCTGCGGCACCGAGTCCAGCGTCTTGTCCCCCTGGGCGAACTGCAGCACCACCACCGACCCCATTCGGGTGGCGATCAGCCACGACTCGGTCGGCGCGAACGGCGAGTCCGCCTGCGACCCGTCGTCGATACGCAGGAAGGCGGTGCCGTCGTCCCACTCCCCGGCGGCGGACGCCGTGATCGGCGAGGTGAGGATGGTGCGTTTGACGCCGTCCGCCACCTTGCCGGAGCAGTTCGTGCCGCTCGCGCGCAGCGAGCCGAGGTACTTCTCGGCGGCGGTCGGGCCGTCGAAGACCAGCGCGGTGCGTTCGGTGTAGGACGCCGCGGCGGTGATCACGATCATGCGGTTCACCTCGGCGGCGACGTCCTTGATCACCGGCATGCCGAAGCACAGTTCGGTCTTCGGCTCGGTCCCGTTGCCGACGAGGCCGATCTGGTCGGGCGCCAGGTTCTGCACCTGCGCGCCGTCGCCCGACCGGCCACCGGCGAGCAGCGCGGCCCCGAGATCCGGCCGGGGGCTGACGGTCGCCCTCGATGCGCTCGGGCTGACGACCGGCTGCGAAACAGCGGCCGGCGAGGACGCCGATGAGGCGGCCGGCGAGGTGGCTGCGGCGGGCTGCGGTGTCACCGAGCCCGCCCCGTTGCCGAGCAGCATGTTGCCCGCGAAGAGCACCCCGGCGCTCGCGGCGGCGGCACCGAGCACGGTGATCGTGGTGCGCCGGCGCCGGCGTTGCCGGCCCAGCTGCACCACCTGCTCGGCGGTGGGCATCGCGGCCCGGTCGGCCGCGCCGGCGGCGGAGTCGCGGACGGCGGACCGCACGGCGTCGTCACCGCGGTAATCGTCGCTGCGGTTCTCGTCGCTGCGGTAATCGTCACCGCGGTTCTGATTGCCGTGCTCGTCGCCGTGACCGGCGTCCAGGTGAAAGGTGTCAGGCATCGCGTTCTCCCTCGTGGGCAAGATCCGGTGAGTAGGCGGCCAGGGTGTCGCGCAGGGCGCCGCGGCCCCGGGAAAGGTGTGACTTCACGGTGTTCTCGGGCATCCGCAGCTCGAGGGCGATCTGTGCGACCGGCTGGTCGCACAGGTAGTGCAGGGCCAGCACCATGCGCATCGGGGCGGGCAGTCCGGCGAGCGCCCGCACCACGTCGGCCCGGGTCCCGCTGGGTCCGGCCTGTACCGCGGGGGCCGTCCCGGCGGCCAGCGTGGCGGCCTGGCGTCCGCGCCGTCGGTGCCGCCAGCCCGAGACCGCGAGCCGCATCGCGGTCAGCCGCACCCAGGCCTCAGGGGTGCCGTCCCGCTCGAGCTGCCGGCGGCGCACCCAGGCACGGACGAAGGCCTCCTGCACGCAGTCCTGGGCCTCGGCCTGATCACCGCAGACCGCGTAGGTGACCCCGACGAGACGACGCACGCTGGCCCGGTACAGCGTCTCGAACTCGGCGTCGTCCACGGCGATCCCCTCTGTGTCGGTCCGGCTCGTCAGCTCTACCTTGCATACGCTTGGGCGCCGGGTGAGGTTGCAGCCTTGCCCGGACAAAGCGGAAGATCAACTTCTTACCGCCCGCTTTAGGCCTGCTTAACGTGTTTCGACTCCCCGATCGTTCAGGCTCGTGACGAAGGGCCGAAGGCCGGGAGGGTGAATTCCACATTGGACCGACGAACACTACTGAATCGGACGGCGATGGGCGCGGGCGCCGTGGGCGCCGCGGCGGTGGCGCAGATATCGCTGGCGTCCTCGGCGAACGCCGCCGAGGTGACCACCAACCGAATTTTCTTCGCATCGGGAAAGAAGTTCGCCTGGCTTTCGTACGAACCGGACTTTCCGAGTTTCCGATCGCGCAACTTCACCTTCGAGACCGGGTTCTACAACCGCCTCGCCAACTGGCTGACCTGGGTCGACGCCAACTCGCCGAGCGCCTGGCAGGCGCCCTACTACATCTCGACGTACGGGTCGAAGGTGGCCAAGCCGGGTGCGCACGGATCGGGCAGGGCCGTGGACATCGCCCGGGTCTACGTCACCGTCAACGGCAAGCGGGCCTTCGCCGGCAACATGCGCTACGACCTGTTCTCGGCCGCCGACCGGGTGGCCGGCAGCGTCGCCCTGCAGCGGTACTGGGGCTGGTCGGCGAGCATCTTCAAACGCCTGCAGTACACACTGACCTACGCATACAACACCGATCACCACAATCACATCCACACCGACAATCTGGTCTCGGGTGGCGGTGACGCCTATTTCTCCACGAACTCGACCACCCAGGTCAAATTCGTGCAGGCCAGCCTGCGGCACATCTGGAAATACAACGTCACCATCGACGGTGAATGGGGCCCGCAATCCGATGCGGCCGTACGATCGGCCGTCTCCCGGGCCGGTGGCAGCGGCAGCGTCACCACGTCGACCAGCAATTGGTGGCGCTATTGCGATGCCAGCGCCCGTTTCGGTTGGGGAACCCGCCGGTACTGACGGCGGAATTGAACTGCAGGAGATTTCTGAATGCATGACGACTCGAGCCAGGACGACTCAGGCACCACACCCAGTCGGCGCACCGCTCTGGCGGTCGCTCCGGCCGCGGTGGCCGCGGCGCTGGGCTGGTCGCTGACCGCCGGGCCCGCCGCGGCGGGCACCCTGGGCACCGGGCCCCTGGCCGCCGGCGAGACCCCGGGCGGCGTGCCGCAGGTTCAGGACGGCGTGCTCACCGTGGCCGGCAAGGCCACCCGGTTGCCGGCCGACGTGATCGTCAACTCCCTGGTCACCGCGGCAGGGCTGGTCGCCCTCGACGTCACCGACGCCGCAGGCAGCGCCGGCATGCTGCTCCACTCCGCGAACGGGCTGCGCTCGGTGCAGGGCCTGGCCCGGCCGGTGGCGGTCGACCAGAACGGACGCACCGTTCTCGCCTCGCTGTCGGTGCCGCGCCCCGGTGGCGCCCGGCCCGAGCCCGACGCGGTGCAGCCACCGAACACCGTCGCCGTGCTCGACGTGGCGGGTAACACCGTCTCGGCACAGCTCGCGGGTCACGAGCCGATCGGCTTCATCGACCCGGCCGGCAGCAAGGCCCTGGTGCTGAACACCGCGACCGGCAACACCGCCGTCTGGACCGTCGGCTCGTCGGCCGCCCCGTCCTCCCCGGTCGCCAAGGGCTGGAACGCGATCAGCGTCGACGC
>DAIOVT010000358.1:0-4552 GCA_036758885.1 Kineosporiaceae bacterium | reverse complement strand
TGGCGCGCTCGATGCTGCGCAGCGAGTTGACGTTCTTGGTCTCGGTGCGGGTGCCGAACGGCGCCTCGGGCGAGGGCCGCAGCGAGACGTTGGCATCGCAGCGCAGCGACCCCTGCTCCATCTTCACGTCGCTGACACCCAACGCGCGCAACAGGTCTCGCAGCGCGGCGACGTAGGCACGGGCCACCTCACCGGCGCGCGCACCGGTACCGGTGATCGGCTTGGTGACGATCTCGATCAGCGGGATGCCGGCCCGGTTGTAGTCGACGAGGGAGTACTCGGCACCCTGGATCCGCCCGGTGGCGCCTCCGACGTGCGAGGACTTGCCGGTGTCCTCCTCCATGTGCGCTCGCTCGATCGGCACCCGCACCACCTCGCCGTCGGCGAGTTCGACGTCCAGGTAGCCGTTGAAGGCGATCGGCTCGTCGTACTGCGAGGTCTGGAAGTTCTTCGGCATGTCCGGGTAGAAGTAGTTCTTCCGCGCGAACCGGCACCATGTGGCGATCTCGCAGTTCAGCGCCAGACCGATCCGGACGGCGCTCTCCAGCCCCCGCTCGTTGAGCACCGGCAACGACCCGGGCAGGCCCAGGCAGGTCGGGCAGACCTGGGAGTTCGGCTCGGCGCCGAACTCGGTCGGGCAGCCGCAGAACATCTTGCTGGCGGTGTTCAGCTCGACGTGCACCTCGAGCCCGAGCACCGGGTCGAAGGTGGCGACGGCCTCGTCGAAGGGCAGTACGGCATCGGTCGTGCCGCCGGTGGCAGTGGCGCTCATCGAGCCCCCTCCTGAGACGAAACCTCTACAGGCACAACGGGTTCGGCGATCCGGCTGAGCAGCGGGCCACCCCAGTCGGCGACCAGCGCCGCCTCGAGCGCCGCACCGACGAAGTAGAGCCGGTCGTCGCACTGGGCCGGTGCCAGGATCTGCACCCCGGTGGGCAGCCCGTCGGCCTCGGCCAGACCGCTGGGCAGCGACATGCCCGGGATGCCGGCCAGGTTGGCCGGAATGGTGGCGACGTCGTTGAGATACATCGCCAGCGGGTCCTCGAGCTTCTCGCCCAACCGGAACGCGGTGGTCGGCGCCGTCGGCGAGACCAGCACGTCGGCCACCTCGAACGCCGCGGCCAGGTCGCGCTGGATCAGCGTGCGCACCTTCTGCGCACTGCCGTAGTAGGCGTCGTAGTAGCCCGAGGAGAGCGCGTAGGTACCGAGGATGATCCGGCGCTTCACCTCGTCGCCGAAGCCGGCCTCCCGGGTCGTCGCCATCACCTGCTCGGCGGTCGGCTCGGCAACGCCCTCGGGGTAGCTGCGCAGGCCGTACCGCATCGCGTCGAAGCGGGCCAGGTTGCTGCTCGCCTCGCTCGGCAGGATCAGGTAGTAGGCACCGAGCGCCGCGGTGAAGCTGGGGCAGCTCACCTCGACCACCTTGGCGCCCGCGCCGCGCAGGTGCTCCAGGCTCGCCTCGAAGTTGGCCCGCACCCCGGCCTCGTAGCCCTCGCCGTCCAGCTCACGGATCACTCCGACGGTGGTGCCGCTCAGGTCACCCGCGGCACCCCGCCGGGCGGCGGCGCTGACCACCGGGTAGGGCCCGGGCAGGCTGGTCGAGTCGAGCGGGTCGTGACCGGCCATCACCTCGTGCAGCAACGCGGTGTCCATGACGTTGCGCGCGCACGGACCGCCCTGGTCGAGGCTGGAGGCCAGCGCGATCAGGCCGTACCGGCTCACCGCGCCGTAGGTCGGCTTCACCCCGACGGTGCCGGTGACCGAGGCCGGCTGGCGGATCGAGCCACCGGTGTCGGTGCCGGTGGCCAGCGGGGCCTCGAACGCGGCCAGCGCCGCAGCCGAACCGCCGCCGGACCCACCGGGGATGCGGCTGGTGTCCCACGGGTTGCGGGTCGGGCCGAAGGCGGAGTGCTCGGTGCTCGAGCCCATGGCGAACTCGTCCATGTTGGTCTTGCCCAGGATCACCATCCGGGCGTCCTTGATCCGGCGCACCACGGTCGCGTCGTAGGGCGGCACCCAGCCGGCCAGGATCGCGCTGCCCGCGGTGGTCGGCAGTCCCTGGGTGACCATCACGTCTTTGACCGCGATCGGCACCCCGGCCAGCGCCGGCAGCTCCCGGCCGGCGGCGCGGTCGTCGTCCACCGTTCTGGCACTGTTCAGCGCCTGCTCGGCGGCCACGTGCAGGAACGAATGGACGGCGCCCTCGACCGCCTCGATGCGGTCCAGGTGCGCCTGGGTCACCTCGACCGCGCTCACCTCGCCCGCGGCCAGGGATCGCGCCAGTTCGGCGGCGCCGCTCCGGATCAGGTCGGTCATCAGTCCTCCTCGAGGATCCGCGGGACCCGGAACCGCTGTTCGAGCACCTCGGGCGCGCCGGCCAGCGCCTGGTCGGCTCCGAGCGAGGCGGCCACCACGTCGGGACGGGTGACGTTGGTCAGCGGGATCGGGTGACTGGTCGCGGGGACGTCCTCGCCGGCGACCTCACGCACGGTGGCCACCGCGTCGAGGATCACGTCGAGCTGGCCGGCCATCCGGTCCAGTTCGGTCGGGGTGAGGTCGATCCGAGCGAGCATCGCGAGGTGGGAGACCTCCTCGCGAGAGATCGCGGACATGCTCGGGCGCTCCTGAAGATCGATGACGTGTCTTGACCGTCGAGTCTAGGGCTGATCGGGCGAACGGCCCGACACATGCCCGCGGGCCGCAAACCCCGGCAGTCGCCGCATCGGCACCGCATTTTCTTCGCGCGGGCGTGCTCAACGCCGCATGACTTCCCTCTTACCGGCGGGAGAAGCGCTGGCAACCCCTAGCCTCACCTGCGCAACGACCCATACCGTTCGTGGGGATTCTCAGGTGGGAGGAACGGATGAACTCTCTGCCCCTCGGTAGGCAGCTCGCTCGTCGCAAGCCACTGGCCAGGGCCACGGCCGCCGAACACAGTGATCAGCAGCTGACCCGGTCACTGTCCACCCTGCAGCTGACGATGTTCGGGGTCGGCTCGACGGTCGGCACCGGAATCTTCTTCGTGATGCAGGAGTCGGTGCCCAAGGCCGGCCCCGCCGTCGTCCTCTCGTTCCTGATCGCCGGCATCACAGCCGGGCTGTCGGCGCTGTGTTACGCCGAGATGGCCAGCTCGATCCCGGTCAGCGGTTCCACCTACTCCTACGCCTACCACTCGATCGGCGAGCTGATGGCGATCATCATCGCCGCCTGCGTGCTGCTCGAGTACGGGGTCTCGGCGTCGGCGGTGGCGGTCGGCTGGAGCGGGTACTTCAACGACCTGTTGCAGGGCACGCTCGGCTTCCACCTTCCCGACGCGCTGTCCTTCTCACCGATCCCGGTGTTCGACGACGCCGGCGTGCAGGATCCGCACGGCCTGATCAACCTGCCCGCGGTGATCCTGGTGCTGCTGTGCATGCTGCTGCTGATCCGCGGCGCCTCCGAGTCGGCGAAGGTGAACACGATCATGGTGTTCATCAAGCTGGCCGTGCTGCTGATGTTCGCCGTGATCGCCTTCACCGCCTTCCAGGCCGACCACTTCAGCAACTTCCTCGGCGCCGGCTGGGGCGGGGTCGCCGGGGCGGCCGGAACGATCTTCTTCTCCTTCATCGGTCTGGACGCCGTCGCGACGGCCGGTGAGGAGGTGAAGAACCCGCAACGCGCCCTGCCCGTGGCGCTGGTCGGTGCCCTGTTCATCGTGATCGGCGTGTATCTGCTGGTCGCCTTCGCAGCGCTGGGTTCGCAGCCCACCGAGGACTTCTCCGACCCCGAGCAACAGACCGCCGGGCTCGCGGTGATCCTTCGGCACATCACCGGTGCGGGATGGCCTTCGGTGATCCTCTCCGCCGGCGCGGTGATCTCGGTCTTCTCGGTCACCCTGGTCACCCTCTACGGCCAGACCCGGATCCTGTTCGCGATCTCCCGCGACGGGTTCCTGCCGGAGCGGTTCAGCCGGGTCAACCCGCGCACGCTGACCCCGGACTTCAACACCGTGGTGGTCGCCATCGTGGTCGCCCTGATCGCCGGGTTCGTGCCCTCGCACTACCTCTGGGACGTCGTCTCGATCGGCACCCTGATGGCCTTCATCGTGGTCTCGATGTCGGTGATCATCATGCGGGTGCGCGAACCCGACCTGCCCCGGCCGTTCAAGGTGCCCGGCTACCCGGTCACGCCGGTGCTCAGCATCGCCGCCTGTATCTACGTGCTCTACGGCCTGGCCCCGGTCACCTGGGTCGTCTTCGCGGTGTGGCTCGCGGTGGTGCTGGCCTTCTACCTGGCCTACGGTCGCTCGCGAGCAGCACTCAACCGCGCAGCAGCCGCGGAGCCGGAAGGAGCCTGAGCCATGGTGTACGTCGTCGGGTACAGCCGTACCCGTCCCGATCGCGCGCCGATCGATCTGGGAGCCCAGCTCGCGAGGACCACGGGCGAGAGCCTGCATGTGTTGACCGTCGTCCCGCACACCTGGCCGACCCCGGTGGACGGACACACCGACCGCGAGTTCCAGGAGTTCGCGGCCGAACAGGGCGAGCACTCGGCGCAGGAGGCCCTCGCCCTG
>DAIOVT010000357.1:0-4577 GCA_036758885.1 Kineosporiaceae bacterium | reverse complement strand
GGTCTACTCGATGTCACGGAAGGTCAGCAGGGTGAAGAGCAGTTCGAGGGCGAAGGCACCGGCCGCGGCCGCGAGCACCCAGCCCCGGCCGCCGCCCAGCACCACCCCGCCGAGCACCACCGCGGTGATCGCCTGGAACTCGAAGCCCTGGCCGACCGAGGGGTGCACGCCGGCGTAGCCGACCAGGATGATCCCGGCGACGGTCGCGGACAGCGACGAGATCATGAAGGCCCGGGTCTTCACCCACCACACCGGGGCACCGGCGAAGCCGGTCGCCTGCGGGTTGTCGCCGGCCGCGAGCAGGGTGCGGCCGTAGGGCGAGCGCATCAGCAGCACCGCGGCCACGGCGAACGCCACCAGGATCAGCACCGGGTAGGGGATGACGCCGACGACCGGCACGTCCTGGATGCCGCCGCGGCCGATCTGCCGGAAGCTGCTCACCGGGTTGCCGGTCGCGGCACCCCCGGTCAGGTACTTCACCAGCCCGCCGAGGCCGAGCATCATGCCCAGGGTCACGATGAAGCTGGGCACCTGCAGCAGGGTGGTGGCCAGCCCGTTGAGCAGACCGATCAGCAGCCCCACCGCCAGCATCAGCGCCAGCACCGGCAGGATCCGGCTCTCGTCCTGGCCGATCAGGTTGCCGGCCATCACCACCTGGGTGGCGATCACCGCGCCCATCGAGAGGTCGAACTCGCCGGAGACGATGACGAAGTACTGCCCGATCGCGGCGATCGCGATCGGCGCCGTGCGTCCGGCGAACCTGATCAGCGACCCCGGCTCACCGAATGACGGGTTGCTCGCGACCACCGCCACCAGCAACACCGCCAGCAGCACGAACACCGCGCCACCGGGGGTGATCGCGGCCCGGAACAGCCTGCGCGGCAACGGCATCTGGTGAACCGGCACGCCGGCACCGGTGATCGCGCTCATGCCTGCGCCTGCCTCTGCGGCAACGCGCTGCCCGAGGCGAACCGGGCCGGACGGCGAATGATGCTGCGCCGTGCGTAGACCGCGACCGCGACGACGATCAACAGGCCGCGGATCAGGTCCTTGAGGAAGGGGTTGACCTGCATGACACCCATCAGGTTGTCCAGCACCGCGAAGATCGCGACACCGCCGAGGGTGCCGACCACGCCGCCCTTGCCACCGGCGAGCAGGGTTCCGCCGATCACCACCGCGGCGATCGAGAACAGGTCATAGCGACCCTGCGAACCGATCACCGGCGAGCCGATCCCGGTGCGCGCCAACAGCAACAGGCCGGCCAGCCCGGTCAGCAGCGAGCACAGTACGTGGGCGACCAGCACCGGCACCCAGGTGCGCACCCCCGACATCCGGGCGATCGCCCGGTTGCCGCCCACTGCGTAGAGGTGGTGGCCGACCCGGGTGTAACGCAGCATCGCCCAGACCAGCGCGGCGCAGCCGAACATCAGCATCGTCGCGTAGGGCATCACGCCCAGTCCGGTCACCCCGAGGAACTTCAGGCCGGGCGCGGCGGCGCCGGTGCTGCCCTGGTACCCGGTGGCCAGGTAGCCGCTCAGCACCAGGCCGACGCCCAGGGTCGCCATGAACCCGTGGACGTCGAAGACCGTGACGATCAGAGCGTTGACCAGTCCGGCGACCGCCGCCACCAGCAGCGCGATCACGGTGCCGCGCAACAGGTTCGCATCGTCCCCCGCCATGATCCCGCCGGCCACCAGGGTGGTCAGACTGGCCACGTAGGGCACCGACAGGTCGAGGCTGCCGGCCAGGATCACCAGGGTCTGCCCGACCGCGATGAACCCCAGCACGGTCATCCCGGTGAAGATCGTCCACAGGTTGCCCTGGCTGACGAAGTTGCGGCCCTGACCGGCGGTGAGCGTCGCCGCCACGACGACGATCCCGGCCAGCACCAGGTACACCAACTGCGTCGAGGACAATTGCGGACGGCGCCCGGCGCGGCGCCCGGGGCCGGTCACGGACCGGGTGACGGTGGTCATGCCACCTCCTGCTCGGCCCCTGTGGCCAGCGCCAGCACCTGTTCCTCGCTCGATCCGGCCGGCAGCTCCCCGGCCGTCCGGCCGTCGCGCATCACCAGGATCCGGTCGGACATGCCGATCACCTCGGGCAGTTCGCTGGAGACCATCAGCACCGCGACGCCGTCGGCGGCCAGCTGCCGGATCAGTTCGTAGACAGCGTGTTTGGCCCCGACGTCGATGCCCCGGGTGGGTTCGTCGAGCAGCACCACCGCCGGCTCGATCGCCAGCCAGCGGGCCAGCACCACCTTCTGCTGGTTGCCTCCGGAGAGGAACTGGACCTCCTGGTCCTGCCCCCGGGCCGAGACCGCTAGCGCCGAGAGCACCCCGGGCAGGTCACGGCGGGCTGCGGCGCTGCGGCGCGGGAACACCGCACGGACCACACCGAGTGCGTTGTCGAGCACGGACTGGTTGAGCGCCAGGCCTTTTGCCTTGCGGTCCTCGGTGACCAGAGCGATCCGGCGACGCACCGCCTGGCGCGGGCCGCGCACCCGCACCCGCTCGCCGTCCAGGCTCATCGTGCCGCGGGAGAACGGCTGCACCCCGAAGACCGCCTCGACCAGTTCGGTGCGGCCCGAGCCCTGCAGCCCGGCCAGCCCGACGATCTCGCCGGCATGCAGGGTGAGGCTGACCCCGTCCACGTAGGCGTTGCCGGCACCCTCCAGCACCAGCCGCGGCGCACCGATCCCGGTGCCCGGCAGCGGGTTCGGGAAGTAGGAGGCCAGCGGGCGACCGACCATCAGCCGGACCAACTCGGCCTCGGTCAGCTCGGTGGCGGACCGAGTGGCGACGTGCTTGCCGTCCTTGAGCACCGTGATGGTGTGGCACAGGTCGAAGATCTCCTTGAGCCGGTGCGAGACGTACAACACCGCGACCCCACGCTCGAGCAGCCGGCCGATGATCGAGTAGAGCAGGGCGACCTCGTGGTCGGCGAGTGCCGCCGTCGGCTCGTCCATCTGGATCACCTTGGGGTCGAAGCTGACCGCCTTGGCGATCTCGACGATCTGCTGCTCGGCCACCGACAGGGTGCGCACCAGGGCTCCGGCGTCGAACCCGGCCACACCCAGTTCGTCGAGCAACCGCTCGGTGTCGCGGCGCATCGAGGCGGTGTCGACCGGGCCACGGCCACCGAGCAGCCGGGGTTCGCGGCCGAGGTAGATGTTCTCGCCGACGGTGCGTTCGGGCAGCAGGTTGAACTCCTGGAAGACCGTGGCGACGCCGACCTGCTGGGCCTGCAGCGGGTGCGAGAAGCTCACCTGCTCACCGGCGACGGTGATCGTGCCGCCGTCCGGCGCGTACACCCCGGCGAGCAGCTTCATCAGGGTCGACTTGCCGGCGCCGTTCTCGCCGATCAGTCCGTGCACCCGGCCGGCGGTCAGCGTCAGATCGACGTCCTCGAGCACCGTGTTGCCGAAGAACCGCTTGGTCATGCCGGTGGCCACGAGCACCGGACCGGAGGCTGCCGCGTCCGCTCCGCGACCGTCACTGGCCGCACTCATCGCTGGCATGGCGTCACTGTGACACGGCCCACGTACTTCTGTCGAGCATTGGGCAGAAGTCTCACCCTGGACGTCATAAGGGGTGTGATGCTTCACTGCCCGATGTGCGCACCAGTGACGTTTTCGAACTGCTGCGCGACGGGCGCCCGTGGACCCGGGCCGAGATCGCCGAGGTGACCGGCCTGGCGCGGTCGACCGTCGCCGGCCGCATCGACGTGCTGATGCGCCTGGGCCTGATCGCCCCGTTCGGCGACGCGCGCTCGACCGGCGGCCGCCCGCCGGCCCTGTTCGCGTTCAACCCGGCCGCGCGTGTGGTGGCCGGGGTCGACGTCGGCGCCACCCACGTGCGCACCGCGCTGACCGACCTCTCCGGCACGATCCTCGGCGAGCACAACACCGATCTGGACGTCGCCGAGGGCCCGGAACAGGTACTCGCCCTGGTGGTCGGCGAGATCAAGACCCTGCTCGGGACGACGAAGAGCACCCCGGGCGGGCTCGCCGCGATCGGCATCGGCCTGCCCGGCCCGGTCGAGCACCGCACCGGCCGGCCGATCAGCCCGCCGATCATGCCCGGCTGGGACCGCTACGACGTGCCCGCCCGGCTGCAGCGCGATCTCGCGGTGCCGGTACTCGTCGACAACGACGTCAACATCATGGCTCTGGGTGAGCGGCGCAGCCATTTCGCCGACATCGACGACCTGGTGCTGATCAAGATCGCCACCGGTATCGGCAGCGGCATCATCTCCGGCGGCGTGCTGCAACGCGGCGCCCAGGGCACCGCCGGAGACCTCGGCCACGTGCGGGTCCCCGGCGCGGCCGACGTGCCCTGCCGCTGCGGCAACACCGGCTGTCTGGAGGCCGTGGCCGCCGGGCCGGCGCTGGCCGCCGCGATGCGCGAACGCGGGGGCGCCGCGGCCTCCGGGCAGGACGTCGTCGATCTGGTGCGCAGCGGCGACCGCACCGCGATCGAGGTGGTCCGTCAGGCGGGCCGCGACATCGGCGACGTGGTGGCCACCATGGTCAACCTGATCAACCCCTCGGTGGTGGTGATCGGCGGTCAGCTGGC
>DAIOVT010000356.1:0-4615 GCA_036758885.1 Kineosporiaceae bacterium | reverse complement strand
GACGAGGGCCTTCTCGGTGGCGAACGGTTCACTCAAGACAACAGCGGCTTCTCGCACTGACGCATTTGTGCTTGTCTCTTCCGCTCTATGACGTTTGCCGACGGACGTCCGGAATGCTGCGATAAGGCGGCACAGCTTAGGGCATTCCCGACCCCCGGAGGCAGAGGCCCGGCGAAATACGCCGGAACCGAAGGGCACCGCCTCACCTGCACCGATGCAACGGTTCGTGGAAGCTTCCCGAAGATGCCGGGCTCGCAATGAGAGCGTTTCGACCTATATGGTGCGGATCGGCACGAGCTGGATCATGTCGGGCCGGGCTCCGAGGACCCGGCGACGCTCCCGGTCGGATCTTTCCGGGATTCTCGCTCTCGGGCTGTCACGCAGTGCCGTCGTGGCATCCCTTCCTTGGTTGAGCAGGAAGAACACCCCGGGACCGGCGAACCAACGTCACGTTCACACTGACGCACAAGGGCAGGGACACGGATGTCCAACGCGATCCAACAGGCGACCCCGCAAGCACCCCGGAGCGGGTCTCCGGACTCGGCGACCACCGCACGCAGGATGCGTCCAGGTGGCAATGGCACCGGTCCCAGCGCGCCCCTGGCGACACCGCAGAAGCTGCGGCGCCGTCCGGCACTGATCGTGTTGTCAGGGCTGCTGATAGCGGTCGGCGCGGCGCTGGCGGCCTGGCTCGCCACCACGATCGGTAACACCCACCCGGTCGTCGCGATCCGCACCGATGTCGCCCGCGGCGACCAGATCTCGCGTGAAGACCTGCTCGTGGTCAGCGTAGGAACCGATCCCGCGTTGCGTACCGTGCCCGGCCAGGAGATCGACTCCCTGGTCGGTCGCTATGCGAAGCGCGATCTCGGCGCCGGGGGCCTGCTCACCCAGGACTCGGTGACCGACCGCCTGGTACCGGCGGCCGATCAGGCGCTGGTGGGCGTCGCGCTGACCCCGGCGCAGATGCCGGCGCGCGGTGTGCAGCCCGGCAACCAGGTGCGATTGGTGGCGACTCCTCGCTCACAGGACGACCCACCGAGCGCGGCGCCGCCGACCTACCCGGCGGTGATCGTCCAGGTGCAACCGATCGGCCAGGAGGGGGTCTCGGTCGTCGACCTGTTGGTGCCGCGATCACAGGCCGCAACGATTGCCGCGGTCGCCGCCACCGGCCGGGTGGCGTTGGTGCTCGATCCGAGCCGCTCCTGATGGCCATCGTCACGTTGGTCTCCGGCTCCGGTGCTCCGGGGGTGACCACCTCGGCCCTGGCCTTCGCCCTCAGTTGGCCCCGGCCCTGCCTGCTGATCGAGGCCGGTCCGGCCGCCGGTTCGGCGCTGGCGGCCGGCTGGTTCCACGGAGCCCCACCGCACAACCGTGGGCTGATCAACCTGGCGATGCAGTCGCATCGGCAAGATCTCGACGTCGGTTTGCATGAGGTCGCGATCCCGATCGAGGGCTCCACCGCAGCCGTGGTCACCGGGGTTCGGTCAACGGCGCAGATCAGGCATGTGGCCGATCTGTGGGGGCCCCTGGCCGACACTCTGCGGGGGCTGGAACATGCCGGAACAGACGTGCTCGTCGACGCCGGAAGACTCGGCATGACCGGCTTCCCCGGCCCACTGGTGCTCGCCTCCGACGTCGTCCTGCTGACCGCCCGCACCAATCTCCCGGCGGTCTCCGGAGCGCGGGCGGCCGCCGTCCACCTGCGAGCCGACCTCGCCGCGGCCGGCCTGGACGACACGCTGGGACTGCTGATCGTCGGCGGCGGCAAGCCGTACTCGTCCGCCGAGGTGGGCAAGGCCCTGGCCCTGCCGGTTCTCGGCGACCTGGCCTGGGAACCCCGTCAGGCAGAGGCGTTCTCCCTCGGCCGGCCCGGTGACCGGTCGCCGTCGCGACCGTGGCGCGGGCTCGAACGCGGCGCCCTGATCCGCTCGGTACGCGCCGCGGGATCGGCCGTCCAGTCGGCGATCTCCCGGCACCGCGTCGGCCTGCAGCAACGCCTGTCACCGGCGGAACAAGTGGCCGGGCAGGTGATGTCATGACCGACCCCTGGTCCCGCGCGGGTATGACGTCAGCACCTGGCCGGACGGCGTCGCGCCACGGGCCACCTGCACCCGGAAGCGTCCAGGCGGGGCAGCCCGATCTGGCCCGCGACCTGGCCGGGTTGTCCACGGTGGAAGGTCTCGTGCCGGACGGCGACCTGTTCGCGGTACCGGTTCGGCTGGGCCCCTCCGGCGCGGCGACGGCCGCGCCCACGGGACTGCCGGTCGTCGGTGCCGACCTGACGAGCGCCGCGATCGACTGGAAACAGGTCGCCATGTACCGCACGCTCGCCTCGACCAGGCTGACCGCTGCGGTGAACGCGCGCATCGGCCTCTCCGAGTCGGGCCAGCAGGAACTCGGCCGCACGATCATCCTGGAGCTCCTCGACGCGGCGGCCCAGGAGGACATCGCCGCCGGGCGGCAGCCCTGGACGCCCGGCCAGCATCAGCGACTGGCCGTCGCGGTGCACGACTCACTGTTCG
The DNA here is from genome assembly GCA_036758885.1 of Kineosporiaceae bacterium. Taxonomy (GTDB): domain Bacteria; phylum Actinomycetota; class Actinomycetes; order Actinomycetales; family Kineosporiaceae; genus DAIOVT01. Next base: position 2,090 of record DAIOVT010000356.1, on the reverse strand, counting down.
GCCTGGGCCGGTTGCAGCCCTTGGTCGACGACCCTCAGATCGAGAACATTGAGATCAACGGGTGCGACAACGTCCTGCTCGAGGACACCGACGGCAGGCTGCGGCGGGGCCCCGCAGTCGCCGAGTCCGACGAGGAACTGCAGGACTTCCTGGCCTTCCTCGGTAGCCGGGTGAGCAACGGGCGGCCGTTCTCCCCGGCGCAGCCGCGATTGCATCTGCGGCTCGCCGGCGGTGCCCGGCTCGCCGCAACCTCGTGGATCACCCCGCGGCCCAGTGTGGTGATCCGGCGACATCGACTGCGGGTGGTACGCCTGAAGGAGCTGGTGCAGCGCGAGATGCTCACCGAGGTCACCGCCGACTTCCTGGCTGCCGCGGTCCGGGCGAAGCGCAGCATCGTCGTCTCCGGCGCCCAAGGCGCCGGCAAGACCACCCTGGTCAGGGCATTGTGCGCGGAACTCGACCCGTGGGAGCGGATCGGCACCTTCGAGACCGAGTACGAACTGTTCCTGCACGAACTCACCGACCAGCACCGGCGGGTCGTCGCCTGGGAGGCGCGGCCCGGATCGGGCGAACGTGGCCCCGACGGACGGCAGACCGGCGAGGTCACACTCGACGACTGCCTGTACGACAGCTTCAGGTTCAATCTCTCCCGGCAGATCGTCGGTGAGGTTCGTGGCCGCGAGGTTCTCGCCATGCTCAAGGCGATGCAGTCCGGCGCCGGCTCGATCTCGACGACGCACGCCGCGAGCGCCTCGGGCGCCATCCAGAAGCTGGTCACCTGCGCCCTCGAGGCGGGCCCGCAGGTAACCGTCGGCTACGCCGAGCGAGCGGTCGCCGAGCACATCGACCTGATCGTCCAGGTCCGCCTGGACAACATGCCCACCCCGGACGGCGCCCCGCGCCGCGACCGGTACGTCGAGGAGGTCATCGCCGTTCATCCGGGCGAGGACGGTCCGGCCCGAACCCAGGTGTTCCGGCCCGGGCCCGGTGGCGCGCTGCCCGGAATCCTGCCCGACGACTACCGGGACCTGGTCGGTCACGGATTCGACCTGGAGGGCTTCCACCGGGGTGGCCGCCGATGACCTTCCCGATCCTGGCCGCCGCCTCCGCCGCGGCGATCATCGCCGGAGTGATCCTCGGCGTGCTCGGGCTGCGCCGGGCACCGGTTCCCACCGGACAGAGTCCCGGAGAGCGGGCCGATCCGAGCCTGCCCGGCCCACGTCGGTCCACGTTGCTGCGCCGACTCACTCGAGTGAGCCGGCGGTCGCAGATCCTGGCCGGTGCGGGCCTGGTGACCGGGCTGATCACCTTCCTGCTCACCGGTTGGTTCCTGGCCGTGGTGCTCTTCCCTCTGGCCTTCGCGGGAGTTCCGGTACTGCTCTCCGCACCACCGTCGACGACCCGTATCGACCGGCTCGAGGCGATGGAGGAATGGACCCGATCGCTCGCCGGGGTGCTCACCGTCGGCATCGGTCTGGAACAGGCGATCACCGCCACGGTGCGATCGGCACCGGCGCCGATCCGGGACGAGGTCCGGGCCCTGGTCGCCAGACTGCAGTCCCGCTGGCCGACCGAGCAGGCGCTTCGCTCCTTCGCCGACGACCTCGAGGATCCGACCGGTGACCTGATCGCCGCCAACCTGATCCTCGCGGCGCAACGTCGCGGGGCCGGTCTGGCCGACGTCCTGGAAGGCCTGGCCGATTCGGTCGCCGACGACGTCCGGGCCCGTCGCGCCGTGGAGGCCGACCGGGCCAAGCCCAGGGCGACCGCCCGATGGGTGACCGTGATCACGATGCTGGCCCTGGTCGGGCTGGCGTTGACCGGCACCTACGTACGTCCCTACGGGACGCCTCTGGGCCAGGCGATCCTCGCCGTCCTGCTGATCTGCTACGCGGCGGTACTCGTCTGGCTGCGCTCGATGGCCCGCGGTGAGGCCGCGCCACGCTTCCTCGGACACCCCGCCTCGGGCCGGTCGGCATGACCGCGTTGCAGTTGTTCCTGCTCGCCGGTGCCCTGCTCGGGCTGGGCCTGGCTCTCGCGGTGGTCTGGTTGGCACCCGCCCAGGCCGATCTCACAAACGCCCTGGACAA
>DAIOVT010000355.1:0-4622 GCA_036758885.1 Kineosporiaceae bacterium | reverse complement strand
AGATGGGCGTGCTGCAGGAGCGGATCACCTCGACCCGTGGTCACTCGATCACCTCGATGCAGGCCGTCTACGTTCCCGCCGACGACTACACCGACCCGGCGCCGGCGACGACCTTCGCGCACCTCGACGCGACCACCGAGCTGAGCCGGGCCGTGGCCTCGCTGGGCATCTACCCGGCCGTGGACCCGCTGACCTCGACCAGCCGGATCCTGGACCCGCGGTACATCTCCGCCGACCACTACAACACGGCGGTGCGGATCAAGCAGATCCTGCAGCGGAACAAGGAACTGCAGGACATCATCGCGATCCTCGGTGTGGAAGAGCTCTCGGAGGAGGACCGGATCATCGTCAACCGGGCCCGCCGGATTGAGCGGTTCCTCTCCCAGAACACCTTCGTGGCCAAGGCGTTCACCGGCCTCGAGGGATCCTTCGTCGACCTGCCCGACACCATCGAGGCGTTCACGAAGATCGCCGACGGTGAGTACGACGACACTCCCGAGCAGGCCTTCTTCATGTGCGGTGGCCTGGACGACGTCGAGCGCAAGGCCGCTGAGATCCGCAAGCAGACCGGTAGCTGATCCGCCACTGACCGCTCTGCGGAAACCGTCAAGAATCGTGCTGTTAGCCTTGCCGCGTCCGAGCCGAGGTCCATGGTCATCATGGCTTCCCGGGATCGGACGCGGCGAGGCCGTTCATCGGAGGTAGTCGTGCCACTTCAGGTGGAGGTCGTGTCGGCGGACCAGCGTGTCTGGTCCGGCGAGGCGTCGATGGTTGTCGCTCGCACGGTCGAAGGAGAACTCGGTGTGCTCCCCGGGCACACCCCGGTGCTGGCGGTGCTCGCCGACGGAGACGTGTCGATCCGGCCGGTCTCCGGCGGAGAACCGGTCACCGCGAGCTGTGACGGCGGGTTCCTGTCGATCGAACACGACCGTGTCATGATCGTTTCGGACTCCGCGTCGATCGGCTCGGAGCGCTCGGCGACCTCGATCTAGAGAGGGAGAGGGGCTGGTCAGTATGCACGAATTCGTGATGCTGACCGTCGTCCTCGGTCTTCTGGCGCTGGCACTGCTGATCGTCGTGGTCACGCTGCTCGGCCGCCGCATCGTGTTGACCCGCCGGCTCGGCGCCTTCGACTGCAGCCTGTACTGGGAACGCGTGCGGGACATGTGGGTCTACGGTCTGGCCCGCTATGAACGTGACCGTTTGCACTGGTACCGGCTGGTCGACGTCTCGATGCGTCCGGCGCGGTCGCTGAATCGCGGTCAGCTGACCATCCTCGAGCGGCGCCGTCCCGACGATCCGAACGCCGCGCTGCCGACTCCCGACTGGGTGCTGGTGCGATGTTCGTACGAGGAGGACACCCTCGAGTTGGGAATGAGCGAATCCGCCTACAACGGGCTGGCGACCTGGCTCGAGTCCGCGCCCCCCGGGGAACATCCACTGCTCACCTGAGGGCGCGGTTTCGCCTGTGCCGGAAGGGTTTTCGCGATGTCTCAGGCGGGGTTGCCGCCGGATGCCTCGCTACTGCGGCCCCCTGCGGGGGTCTCACTATTGCGGCCCCCTCCGGGGGCCTCACTATTGCGGCCCCCTCCGGGGGCCCACAACACGTCGCCATGGATCGTTCCGGTGTTCGCCACCCGGGACAGGATGAACAGCAGATCGCTCAGCCGGTTCAGGTACTTCGCGGTGAGCGGGTTGACCCCTCCCGGTGCCTGGTCGTCCTTCTGGTCGTCCGCGGGGTCGTCGGCACCGTTCCTCGACCGGTTCCTAGGGGCGGCGGGCTCGGTGCCGTAGGCCTCGATCGCCGCCCAGACGGCGCGCTCGGCGCGACGGGTCACGGTGCGCGCCACGTGCAGGTGAGCGGCCGCTATCGAGCCTCCGGGCAGGATGAACGAACGCAGCTTCTGCAGACCGGCGTTGAACCGGTCGCAGGCCGTCTCGAGATCCTCGACGTACTCGGCGGTGATCCGGAGCTCCGGGTGCTGGGGGGCGAGGTTGAGCGGGGCGCACAGGTCGGCCCCGACGTCGAACAGGTCGTTCTGGATCCGCTCGAGCACCTGCACCACGTCGGGGGAGAGACCGCCGTGGGCCAGGGCGACACCGATCGCACTGTTCGCCTCGTCGACGTCGGCATAGGCCACCAGACGCGGGTCGGTCTTGTGGGTGCGGGACATGTCGCCGAGCGCCGTCGTGCCGTCGTCCCCGGTGCGGGTGTAGATGCGGGTCAGGTTCACCATGTCCCACACCCTATGAGCCGCAGCGGGTCAGCAGAATCGGACGGCGGTGTCCGGGCGGTGTCCGGGCGGGCTTCTACGCGGAGCGCAGAATTCCGCGGGCGGTCTCGACGTCCTCGGGGAAGACCATCACCGCCGGCCCGGACGTCGTGGTGGCCAGGGTCGCCCTCAGCCCCGCGTCGAGCAGGGTGCGTCGAATGATCTCGGCCTCGATCACCGTCGGTGGAGCGGCCACCGGCACCAGCAGGCCGTACTCCTCGAGGTTTCCCGAACGCGGCCGGCGCTCGACCAGGGAGTGCCCACGGCTGAACGCCCAGCGCAACAGCAGGATCAGGACACCCATCGCCGCGATCGCGACGAGTGGGCCGAGCAGGAAGGAGAAGCCGTAGCCGTGCGGCACATCATCAGTGTGCGCCCGGAGCCCCCGAGGCAGGCACCTTCTTCTTGATCGGTTCTGGTGGACAGCAGAGTCATGATCGCAGAGAGTAGTCGCATGGACACGCTCGGGTTGGTGACGGGACGTCTCCAGACCGTTGCCAACGTCTGGCGGTACCTGCGCCGTCCACAGCCGATCCGCAGCGGGAGGTACACCGCGGACAGCGACCAGGAGATCACGGTCTTCCTGATCGGGATGCGGCTGAATCAGCCGCTCGCGGTACGCAAGTGGGCGCCGGTGTTCGGTGCGATGCCACCGATGCTGATGCACCTGCGTCAGGATCCCGACTCCGGATTCCTCGGTGCCCGCAGTTGGTTCGGCCGCACCGGTGCTGGTGATGAGCTACTGGCGCTCGGCCGAGCATCTGCGCCGGTTCGCGGCCGACGCCGAGTCGCCGCACCTGCAGCCGTGGCGGGACTTCAACCGGCAGGTCGGCGACGACGGGACCGTCGGCGTCTGGCACGAGACCTATGTGACCCGGCCCGGGCAACGCGAGGTGATCTACGTGAACATGCCGGCGTTCGGGCTCGGTGAGGCGATCGGTGCGCATCCGGTCGGCCCGGGTGCCGCCACCGCGGCCCAGCGGATGACCGGCCAGGGGGCGGGCCGGGTGAGGCTGCCGGACGCCGGTCAGCCGCCGACGATCGGTACCGGTTCGACGTCCTCGGACAGGGCCAGGCCGAAGACCTGAGCGTAGAAGGAGAGCTCCGCGGTCAGCGAGCGGCGGATGTTCTCGGCCTTGCGGAACCCGTGCTGCTCGCCGGGGTAGGCCAGGTAGGTGTGCGGAATGCCCCGGGCGGCAAGGGCTTTCACGATCTCCTCGGACTGGGCCGGCGGCACGATCCGGTCCTCGAGGCCCTGGAACGTGATCAGCGGCGCGGTGAAGCCGTCGAGATGGCTGAGCGGGGAGCGCTGCCGGTACAACTCCGCCTGTTCCGGCCAGGCGCCGACCAGCGAGTCCATGTAGCGGGACTCGAACTTGTGCGTGTCCCGGGCCAGAGCGGCGACATCGCTGACCCCGAAGTAGTTGGCTCCGGCGGTGAAGACGCCGCTGGTGGCCAGCGCCATCAGCACCGTGAACCCGCCCGCGCTGCCGCCACTGATCGCGATCCTGGCCGGGTCGGCCAGCCCCTGTTCGGCCAGCCAGGTCGCCGCGGCGATCGCGTCCTCGACGTCGACGACGCCCCAGGCGCCGTTCAGCAGTGAGCGGTAGCTGCGTCCGTAACCGGTGCTGCCGCCGTAGTCGACGTCGACCAGCGCGAACCCGCGGCTGGTCCAGTACTGGTTGCCCAGGCTGAACCCGGCGCCGGCCTGCGAGGTCGGGCCGCCGTGCACGTGCACGATCAACGGCGGCAACCCGGCCTGCGAAGGGGCTTGCCCGGCGGGCTCGGGCGCGTAGTAGAGCGCATGCGCGGTGCGGCCGCCGGCGCTGGGGAAGTCGATCCGGCGAGCCCGGGAGATCGCCACCAGGCCGTGTGCCGCACCCGGCAGCAGCGCGGTGAAGGAGCGGCCGCCGTCCGTCGATTCGATCACCGAGGACTCGCGATCGGGAGAGGAGTCGATGGCCAGCAGGCGGCCGTCACCGTGGTCGAGGCGCAGCGGGACCAGGGCTGCGCTGCCCGGTACCGGGCTGTCCTGCGCGGTGCCGTCGGTCTCGACGGTGACCAGGTGCGCGCCGTCGGCGCCGGAGTAGGTCAGGTGCACCCGGCCGTCGCCGTCCAGCACGTACCGTTCGCGGCCGAAGACCCACGGCGGCAGGCCGACCTCGGCGGCGACCGGGAACACCGGCTGCAGATCGTGCTCGCCGACCCGGTAGACGTTCCACCACTCGTCGCGGTCGGAGATCACGTACAACTGCCCGGACGGCGCCCACTCGGGCTGCATCAGCGATTCGTCCGGGCCGCCGGCGGCCTTCCGGGCCGCGCTCACGCCGGTGACGCCGTCCGCGAGGT
>DAIOVT010000354.1:0-4635 GCA_036758885.1 Kineosporiaceae bacterium | reverse complement strand
AGCGGAGAACCGGGCGTGAGCGGAGAACCAGGCGTGAGCCGCCGGATCGCCTTCGTCGGGCTGGGCAACATGGGCGGCCCGATGGCCGCGAACCTGGTCGCGGCCGGTCACGTGGTGACCGGGTTCGATCCCTCCGCCGAGGCCCTCGCCGCGGCCGCCGGGTCGGGGGTCAAGGCCGCAGGTTCGGTGGCCGAGGTCGCGCGGGACGCCGAGGTGGTCATCACGATGCTGCCCAACGGTGCGATCGTCGACGGTGTCTACAGCGAACTGCTCGAGCACGCGGCACCGCACGGCCTCTTCATCGACTGCTCCACGATCGCCGTGGACGACGCCCGCGAGGTGGCGGGCCGGGCGACCGCCGCCGGGCACCGGGCCTTCGACGCCCCGGTCTCCGGTGGCGTGGTCGGCGCCGCGGCCGGGACGCTCACCTTCATGGTCGGCGGGCCGGACGGCGACGTCGCGGAGGCCGGCGCGGTGCTGGAACCGATGGCCGGCCGGGTCGTGCACTGCGGCGGGGCCGGCGCCGGTCAGGCCGCGAAGATCTGCAACAACATGATCCTCGGCATCTCGATGATCGCGGTGAGCGAGGCGTTCGTACTGGGTGAGCGGCTGGGCCTGACCCACCAGGCGCTGTTCGACGTGGCGTCCACGGCGTCCGGGCAGTGCTGGTCGCTGACCACGAACTGCCCGGTGCCCGGCCCGGTGCCCGCCAGCCCGGCGAACCGCGACTACGCACCGGGGTTCGCCGCACCGCTGATGTCCAAGGACCTCGATCTGGCGATGGCCGCGTCCCGCAGCACCGGGGCCGCCACCACGGTCGGGTTGCTGGCTGCGAACCTGTACCGGGAGTTCGCGCGCGGCAACGGCGAGGCTCTCGACTTCTCCGCGATCATCAACGAGATCCGCGACAATTCGGAAGGACGCTCATGACCTACGAGACCATCCTGGTGAGCCGCGAGGGCCGGGTCGCAACGATCACCCTGAACCGGCCGAAGGCCCTCAACGCGCTGAACGACCAGCTGATGCGCGAGGTGGTCGCCGCCGCCACCGAGATGGACGGAGACCGGGGCGTCGGCGCGATCGTCATCACCGGGTCCGAGCGGGCGTTCGCGGCCGGGGCCGACATCAAGGAGATGCTGGCGCAGTCGTACCAGGACATGTATCTGTCGGACTGGTTCTCGGCCTGGGACCGGCTCGCCGCGGTGCGGACGCCGCTGATCGCCGCCGTCTGCGGGCATGCCCTGGGCGGTGGCTGCGAACTCGCGATGATCTGCGACATCCTGCTCGCGGCCGACACCGCGAAGTTCGGGCAGCCCGAGATCAACCTCGGCGTCATTCCCGGGATCGGCGGTTCGCAGCGGCTCACCCGGGCGATCGGCAAGGCCAAGGCGATGGATCTGATCCTCACCGGTCGCACCATCGGTGCCGAGGAGGCCGAGCGGTCCGGGCTGGTCTCGCGGGTGGTGCCGGCCGCCGAGTTGCTGTCCGTCGCGGCGGAGGTCGCCGCTCAGATCGCGGAGAAGTCGCTACCCGCGGTCTACACCGCCAAGGAGGCGGTGAACCGGGCCTTCGAGACCACGCTCACCGAGGGCATCGTCTTCGAGCGCCGTACCTTCCACGCCACCTTCGCCCTCGACGACCGTACCGAGGGGATGACCGCCTTCGTCGAGAAGCGCAAGCCGGACTTCACGCACAGGTAACCGAGTACGGGCGGGAGCGCTTCGCGCAGATCTCTTGTCTCAGAGCGTGTCTCAGAGCGGGTCCGGCGGCGCGGCGGGGAGTTCGAAGTCCCCGGCGCGCTGCCGGAACGCCGCGAACGCCTTGGCCACACCGGCCAGTTCGTCGTTGCTCAGGCCGACGTCCTCGAAGACCTCGGCGTTGAGCGAGGCGGTGGCGGCCGCGACCAGCCCGGCCCCGCGCGAGGTCAGCTGGATCAGCACCGATCGGCCGTCGTCGGGGTGCGCGACCCGTTCGACCAGGCCGTCCGTCTCGAGCCGGTCGACCACGTTGGTGATGCTGGCCGGGTGCACCTGCAGCAGGTCGCGGGCACGGGCCATCGGCATCCGGTGGTCCTTGGCGAAGCCGAGCAGGCGCAACATCTCGAAGCGGGCGAACGACAGACCGTGCGGCTTGAGAGCGGCGTCGATCCGGGCCAGCAGGATCTGATGGACACGCATGATCGAGGTGACCGTCGCCATCCCGTCGGCGGCCTCGGCCCAGCCCCACTCGCGCCAGTTCTGTCGAGCCTCAGCGATCGGATCCCACGGCAGCGGTCGGCTACGCGCCACGTGGAGGCTCCTCAGGTCGGATGCGAAGGCAGGCTCAACAAGTTTCACCAATTCAACTGATCGATTCAAACCGTCCGGCTCGAACGATCCGCCGAAAGTGTCGCCGGTGGCTATTCGCCGCCCGAGCCCGATCCGCCCGAGCCCGATCCACCGGAGCCGGAGTCGCCGTCCTGCGGTTTGCGCAAGCCGTCGTAGATCTCCTTGCAGATCGGGCACACCGGGAACTTCTTCGGGTCGCGGCCGGGCACCCAGATCTTGCCGCACAGCGCCTTGACCGGGGTTCCGGTCACCGCCGACTCGACGATCTTCTCCTTGCGCACGTAGTGCGCGAACCGCTCGTGATCGCCCGGCTCGACGGGGGACTCGACGACCTCACGCTCGAGCAGTCCGGTGCTGCCACCCTCAGGTGATGACAACGGCGAGGACACGGGCGCCGGCTCCGGGGGCATGCTGCTCATGCCCGGGATTCTAATTGCTGTCTCCGGGCAGCGTTCCCGGGTGGCCTAACACACGTCGGCGCGACGGCGCCGGACCCCGGCAGCTCGGTGAGTCCCGCGCGAGGCAGGGGTACAGTCCCGTTCTCGTGAGTTCCTCCGGTTCGCCTCGCTCCACCGCCGCACGGGAGCTCCCACATCTCTCCCCGGCGTACCCCTCTCGGGCACCGTGGGGGACCGCGGCCAAGCTGCGTGCCTGGCAGGCCGAGGCGCTGGACGCCTACCTGAACGCCGCACCCAAGGACTTCCTCGCGGTCGCCACCCCCGGTGCCGGTAAGACCACCTTCGCGCTGCGGCTGGCCCGCGAGCTGCTCGAGGCCCGCATCATCCAGCGGATCACCGTGGTCTGCCCGACCGAGCACCTCAAGACCCAGTGGGCCGATGCCGCGCACCGTGCCGGGATCTCGATCGACCCCACCTTCCGCAACAGCCAGGGCTCGCAGGGCAGCTCCTACGACGGGGTCGCCGTCACCTACGCCCAGGTGGCGATGAAGCCGGCGCTGCACCGGGCACGCACCGAGGCCCGGCGGACCCTGGTGATCCTCGACGAGATCCACCACGGCGGCGACGCCCTCTCCTGGGGCGACGCGATCAACGAGGCCTTCGAGACCGCCACCCGACGGCTGGCACTGACCGGGACGCCGTTCCGGTCGGACTCCAGCCCGATCCCGTTCGTCACCTATGCGGTCGAGAACGACGGTTCCCGGCGAAGTGTCGCCGACTACTCCTACGGCTATGCCGACGCGTTGCGCGATCACGTCGTCCGGCCGGTGATCTTCCTGAGCTACTCCGGGCAGATGCGCTGGCGCACCAAGGCCGGCGACGAGCTCTCGGCGCGGCTCGGCGAGCCGCTCACCAAGGACATGATCGCCCAGGCCTGGCGGACGGCGCTGGACCCCGCCGGGCAATGGATCCCGGCGGTTCTCGCCGCCGCCGACCGCCGGCTCACCGAGGTGCGCCGCAGTGTGCCGGACGCCGGCGGCCTGGTGATCGCCACCGACCAGACCAACGCCCGCGCCTACGCGAAGATCCTGCACGAGCTCACCGGCGAACAGCCGGTGGTGGTCATCTCGGACTCGCCCGATGCGTCCGAAAGGATCGAACGGTTCACCGGATCGCAGGAACGCTGGATGGTCGCCGTCCGGATGGTCTCCGAGGGGGTCGACGTGCCCCGGCTCGCGGTCGGCGTCTACGCCACCTCGACCTCGACCCCGCTGTTCTTCGCCCAGGCCGTCGGACGCTTCGTGCGTGCGCGCCGTCGCGGCGAGACCGCCTCGGTGTTCCTGCCCAGCGTGCCGACCCTGCTCGGTCTGGCCGCCGAGCTGGAACGTGATCGCGATCATGTGCTGGGCGCCCCGAAGAGCCGCGAGGACGGCGAGTGGTCGCCCGAGGATAATCTGCTCAGCGCGGCGAACCGCACCGAGAGCGCCACGAACTCCTTGGACGAGAGCGCTTTCGAGGCTCTCGACGCCCAGGCGACCTTCGACAAGGTGCTCTTCGACGCCGAGGAGTTCGGCATCGCCTCGGAGGTCGGCAGCGACCACGAGCAGACGTTCCTCGAGCTGCCCGGCCTGATGGAACTCAGTGAGGTCTCTTCGACCCTTCGCGCCCGGCAGGGCAAACTCCCTGCGGCGCAGCCGGTCTCGGACGACATCGCCACCCACCGGCAGCTGACTGCGCTGCGCAAGGAACTGCACTCGCTGGTCGGCGCCTGGGCCAAGCGCACCAGTCAGCCGCACGGTGTGGTGCACGCCGACCTGCGCGAATGCGCGGGCCTCGCCATCGGCAGCCCGACCCGGTTCGGCAACATGGCCGCGCCGATGAAGCATTTCCTCGACGGACTCGGCGGCGAA
>DAIOVT010000353.1:1467-4644 GCA_036758885.1 Kineosporiaceae bacterium | reverse complement strand
CCCAGAACCGGCTGTGGGTCTGGAAATAGCAGCGGGCAGCCGGCATGTAGGCGAGGTTGCGGATGGCGCGGTGCTTCCGCTGCGAGAAACCGGCGTCGAGGCGTACGTTGCGCAGCGGTGCGAACGGCAGGGCGCACACGCAGCGGTCCACCTGCAGTTCGTGGCCGCCGGTCCGGTCCCGGTAGCCGATCGTGACGCCGTGGCGATCCTGGGCGATCCGGACGACCTCGCTGCCGTACTTGACGCGGCTCCCGAGGGCGGCGGCCATGGCGTACGGGAGCCGGTCGTTGCCGCCCTGGATGCTGGTGAGCCGCTCCCCGCTCTGCAGCGACTCCACGGCGAAGCCGGCGGCGGCGTTGACCCGGGCGATGCGTCCGTTCTGCGCATAGAACCAGTCCCGCCACGCCAGTGAGGCGCCGCGTCGTCGCAGATAGCCGTCCATGGTGTGCCGGTCGAGTCGGCGCGCCGAGGGCACGCTGCCCGGCCAGCCGGGAGTGTCCAGATCGCCGAGCTCGTCGAACCCGGGTTCCACGTAGTCGGGGAACCGGGCAGCCGGGTCCGGCTGCTCGGAGGGATGCAGGCCGGGGATCGGCCAGGGCTGCCCGTCCGCGGGTGGCAGGAAGCGCCGGCCGCGGAGGTGGAAGGCGCTGGGCCCCTCGTCGTAGGGCGACAGCGTCAGACCGAATTCGCGGACGTACTTCTGGGTGTAGGTGTGGGTCTCGAAGATGCGCACCGCCCCCATCTCGGCGTGTCCGCCACGACGGAAGCCGTCGCGCACGGTCTCGACGCGTCCGCCCGGCCGGTCCTGGGCCTCGAGCACGATCACCTCGTATCCCCGCCTGGTCAGCTGATACGCCGCGGCCAGACCGGCGAGTCCGGCACCCAGGACGGCGATGCATTTCCGTCGGCGATCGGTGGGCTCGGCCTGCGCCGGCGTGGGCAGCTGTCCGGCCAACGGCAGCGCTGCCCCGGCCGCGAGGGCACCGAGGAAGGTCCGTCGATCCAGTCCACGGGTCATACGTCCGGGGGTCATGGGTCCGGGTGTCATGCTGCGAGTCCTTCCGGGGTGATGTTGAGGTTGTGGCGGAACAGGTTCTGAGGGTCGTACGCGGTCTTGACGGCGCGGAGCCGGGCGAACGTCGGACCGGGATAGGCGGCCTGGATGCGGTCGTCGCCGGGGCCGAGGAAGTTGACGTAGGCGCCCGCGACGCCCTGGTCGAGGTCGGCCCGCACCTGCCGCGCCCATCGGTCCGCCCAGCCGAGGCCCGGCTCGTCGCCGTGCACGATCATGACCAGCACGGGCGCGTCCCGGTGCGCGTACGCGGTCTCGTCGCTCGGCCGGTCCCCGATCGCCCCACCGAGGACGCGGAACTGCACCAGCCGCAGCGACGACCGGGCCTCGGCGAGATGGCCGAGGATCGCCGCGCCGGCGGCTTCGTCGATCCGGTTCACGAACAGCGTCTGCAGGGCCGGTCGCGTCCCGCGGTCGGGTGTCTCCTCGAGCAGGGCCGGGTACGGCATCGGCTGCAGCTGGTCGAGCAGAGGCGTGGCGACCCGGCGGAGCGGACGGACGGCGGTTTCGGCGACAGCCGGATCGGTGTGGCACACGCGGGCCATCAGCACCGGGCGGCCCACCAGCTCCGGCGGGATGCCGGGCAACGGGGGCGCCGGGAGGATGTTCACGATGACGGTCAGCTCGCGGTCGGCGCCGGCGCAGACACCGGCGACCTCGGCGATGATCCGGGGCGTGGCGGGCAGCACCAGCAACCCGCCGTACACCTTGGCCACTGGGGCCAGGCGGTATCGGAACCGGGTGACGACGCCGAAGTTCCCGCCGCCGCCCCGGATCGCCCAGAACAGGTCCGGGTCGTGAGCCGGATTGACGAGGCGGGTCTGACCGTCGGCGGTGACGATCTCGGCCGCGAGCAGGTTGTCGATGGTCAGGCCGTGCCGGCGGGCGAGGAAGCCGACCCCGCCGCCCAGGGTGAGTCCGGAGATGGCGGTGCTGGGGGTGTCGCCGAATCCGACCGCGGTGCCGTGCCGGCCGAGCGCGTCGGTCAGCGTCCCGGCGGTGTGACCGCTGCCGACCCAGGCGGTGTGGTCGCTGAGTTCGAGATCGATCCCGGTCAGGCTGCGTACGTCGAGCAGCAGCCCTTCGCCGGTGCTGTGCGCGGTGTGGCCGCCGCCCCGGACCTGCAGCGGTGTGCCGCTGTTGGCTGCCACACTCACCGTGGCCGCGACGTCGGCGGCATGACGGGGCCGGACGACGGCTGCGGGTCGCCCGATCCGATGACGGAAGAACGGGGTCCGGGACTCGTCGTACCCGGGATCGTCCGACGTCAGCACGGACCCGTCGACGACGGAGCGGAGCGTGCCGGTGAGATCGGGTCGGGTCAGACGCATGAGCTGCACCTCCAGGGAGGGTCGGATGGCGAAGATGTCTTCACCGTCCCTCGGCGACCGCTGGCGCCCTATCCCTCGATCGAGGGGATGTGAAACCGGAGCACCCCTGGTGACCCGAGCATCCTGGTGACATGGACTCTGCTGTCGAAGACCGACGACGAAGGGAGCCGTGATGACGGCGAGCGAGCTCGAGATCGGAGTCGAGGGTGGCGTGCTGACCGGACTGGACTTCGGCGGTCACGGGCCAGGCGTGCTGTTGGTGCACGGCAGCGGGCACAATGCCGCAGCCTGGACCGACGTCGCCAGCCGACTCGTCGACCGATGTCACCCGATCGCGGTGGACCTGCGCGGCCATGGGCAGAACCGGCTCGACTCCAGCGATCCCGAGCAGTATTGGCGCGACCTCGGGGCGGTGCTGGAAGCCTGTGCCTGGGACCGTCCGGTGCTGGTGGGCCACTCCACCGGCGGGTACGCGGTGGCGGCGCTGACCGCCAGCGGGCTGGCGACGCCGGCGGCCTTGTGCGTCGTCGACGGGTTGGTGCTGGACGACCGCGCGACCGCACTGGAGCAGCAGACAGCGCTGCGCTCGGCCGAGTCGGTCGAGCAGTTGCAGCAGATCTTCCGCTACGGCTGGCGTGCCGACGACGCGCAGCTGGAGCACTACGTCGAGCAGTGCCTCCGGGAGGCCGACACCGACTGGCTCAACGCGGGTGCTCGGCACGGTCTCGTGGAGTCGGTGATCCGGCGATCCTTCGTTCCCGCCACCGGGGGCGG
>DAIOVT010000353.1:0-1367 GCA_036758885.1 Kineosporiaceae bacterium | reverse complement strand
CGAGGCAGCCGTCTTCCCGAGCCGGGACCTGTACGACCGCATCGACTGCCCGATGAGGATCGTGCTCGCCACCGACGGCTTCTACGCCGCCCGGCGCCCGGAGGTGGAGGCGATCGTCGCGCTCCGTCCCGCGCGACGACTGACCGTCGTCGACGCCAACCACAACGTGCCGATGACCCGTCCCGACCAGTTGGCCGACATCATCCTCGACGTCCTGGCCGACGTTTAGTCGTCGACTCGCTGTTCGGCTGCGCTCCCAAGACTCTGTCTTCACTCCTCACTCGCGACGAAAGACATGTCGCTCGCTCGTCGCTCCAGACAGAGCCGTCGCTCCGCCTCACGGCCGCTCGCGACGGGGTCGCACCCCTCGATCGAGGGGAATTCGCCGGAAAGCTGGGTAGGCACGGCGGCCGGGGGTAGGACTGTAGGTATGAATGCCGTCTTGTCCGCGGCGGAGGCGCGGCGTCAGAGGGCCGAACTGCTGCACCAGATCTCGACTGCCAGCAGCGTGACCGAGGTGTTCGCTGTCGCATCCCGCCGGCTGCACGAGCTGGTGCCGCACGATGCCGCAGCCTGGGTCACGACCGACCCGGCGACCGGCTTCCCCAGCGCACCCAGCCTGCTCGACGACTTCTCCGGACCGATGGACGTTTGCACCGCGCACTGGCATCGGGAATGGATGGAACCTGACGTCAACCTGTTCCGCAGGTTGGCCCGAGCGGAGCGTCCAGCGGGCGCGCTGCTGGCCACCGCAGTCGATCCCGAGCGCAGCCCGCGCTTCCGTGGGTTCATGCAACCACTCGGGTTCGCCGACGACCTGCGTGCGGTGTTCCGGGTCGGCGAGACTCCGTGGGCGGTGATCACGCTCTGGCGGCGGGAGGGACAGCCCGCCTTCAGCGCCACCGAGGCCGGGCTGGTCGCGGACCTGTCCGCGCCGCTGGGTGACGCGGTACGCCGCCTCGTACGTGAGGACCTGGTGCGCAGGGACCTCGAGCGTGAGGGCCTCGGGGTGAACGTCACCGCGGGTGGGGAGCGGCCCGGTCTGTTCCTGTTCGACGCTCGCGGTCGGCTGGTGTCGGTCAACGAACACGCGGCCGCCTGGCTGGACGAGTTGCCTCGGCAGGAGCTGGTGCCGACTCAGTTCGGGCTGCAGTTGCCGCTCTGGCTGCTGGTCACCGCGGTCCGGGCCCGCGATTCGCTGGCGGCGGGCGGTGATGGGCTGGCGCAAACCCGGGTCCGATCCCGCGCAGGTCGCTGGCTGGTCGGCCACGCGGCGGCTACTCGCGACGCGGCGGGGGAGCCGGCTGGCGCGGCGGTCACCATCGAACCGGCCAGCCCGGCCCTGGTGGCGCCGATCGCGGTCGAGG
>DAIOVT010000352.1:0-4651 GCA_036758885.1 Kineosporiaceae bacterium | reverse complement strand
GATCCCGAACGGGCAGAACGGGTTTCGGCCGCACTCAACGCCGGCACGGTCTGGGTGAACTGCTTCTTCGTCCGCGACTTGGGCGCGCCCTTCGGCGGCAACGGCAAGTCGGGTATCGGCCGCGAGGGCGGTATCTGGTCCTTCGACTTCTACACCGACATCAAGAACAGCGTGTTCGCCCCCGGCGGGTGGACCAACACATCGCAGGAGGCCTGATGGGCGAGGTAGTCGGCGCGGGTCTGATCGCGCACGTCCCCACGATCGTGCTGCCGGAGGAGATCCGGCGCGAACTCAACAACGGTGAGGACTCGACGCTGGTCTCCGGCCTGCAGCAGCTGCGCCGCGAGGTCTTCGACACCCTCGACCACGACACCGTGGTGGTGCTCGACTCGCACTGGGCCACCACGGTCGAGTTCGTGGTCACCGCGCAGCGGCGCCGGGCGGGCCTGTTCACCTCCGAGGAACTGCCCCGCGGCATGTCGCAGCGTCCCTACGACTTCCCGGGCGACCCCGAACTGGCCCACCTGATCGCGAGCAAGGGCGCCGAGCACGGCACCTGGATCACCGCGATCGAGGACGACCACCTGCCGATCTTCTACGCGACCACCAACGTCTGGGAGTTCCTCGGCCAAGGCCTGCCGGACAAGCGCTGGATCAGCATCGGGGTCTGCCAGACCGCCGACACCGAGGACAACCTGCGCCTGGGCCGGGCGCTCGGCCAGGCGATCGCCGAGTCCGACCGCAAGGTGGTGCTGATCGCCTCCGGGGCGATGTCGCACACCTTCTGGCCGCTGCGCAAACTGCGCGACCACGAGGCGGCCGGCGTCGAGCACATCTTCTCCCCGGAGGCGGCCGCGGCCGACGCCGAGCGTATGGAGTGGTTCGCCGCCGGCGATCACGCCCGGGTGCTGGACACCATGCCCGAGTTCTACAGGTACAAGCCCGAGGCCCGGTTCGGCCATTACCTGATGATGATGGGCGCGCTCGGCGAGGGTGACTGCACCGCCACCGGACGGCAGTACGGCGAGTACGAGAACTCGGTCGGCACCGGTCAGGTGCACTTCTGGTTCGACCGGCCCGAGGCCGGCTTCCCGGCACCGAGGCGCACGCCCGCCGACCCCGAGTACCTGCGCCAGACCCAGGGCGCGTCGTGACCGATCACCTGCCCGAGTTCCGCCGGGTGCTGCTGGACGGCAACGCCGTCGACGTCCGCCGCCGCGGCGACGTGCTGGTCGCCGGAGACGGCCGCGAGGTGCCGGTGGCCGAGGCCGTGCACCTGCCGCCGGTGACGCCATCCAAGATCGTCTGCGTGCACCTGAACTACGCCTCGCGGGTGGCCGAGATGATGACCAAGTTGCCGCCGGCACCGACCTACTTCCACAAACCGGTCTCGGCGCTGAACGCGCACGAGGGTGCCGTGGTGCGGCCGCAGGGCTGCAAGTGGCTGAACTACGAGGGCGAGATCGCCATCGTGATCGGCCGCACCGCGCGCAACATCTCCCCCGCCGAGGCGGGTGAGTACATCCGCGGCTACTCGATCGGCAACGACTACGGTCTGCACGACTTCCGCGACACCGACTCGGGCTCGATGCTGCGGGTCAAGGGCGCGGACACGCTGTGCCCGTTGGGGCCAGGGCTGATCGAGGGCTGGGACTTCCGGCACAAGCAGATCCGCACGCTGGTCAACGGCGAGGTCCGCCAGGACGGCAACACCGACGAGATGAAGTGGGACATGCACTATCTCGTCGCCGACATCGCCCGCACGATCACCCTGCAACCGGGTGACGTGCTGCTCTCCGGCACCCCGGCGATCTCCCGCACGGTGTATCCCGGAGACGTCGTCGAGGTGCAGGTCGAGGGGCTGGGCACGTTGCGCAACCACATCGTCGAGGGCCCGACGCCGATCCGGACCGACGTCGGCGCGCAGCCGACCGAGAGCGAGGAGGTGCTCTCCACCGCCCAGGGCGGTGACTGGGAGTTCCGCGGCGTCCGCAAGCCCGATCTGTCGAACACCCACTGATCACACCGTTTCCGTGCACCACTGACGTCAAAGGGGATGTCATGGTCGACCAGCCGGCCGAGCAGTCCGGGCGAGCCACCAGGGCGCGGCGTCCGGCGCAGGCCCGGGCGTTGATCGCGATTCCGGCGCGCTTCTCGGTCTCGGCCTCGGCGCTGCGGCACAACGCCGAGGTGGCCGCGGCCGCCCTGGTCCGCGCGGTCTACCAGGCCGGTGGCGAGCCGATGATCGTGCACCCCGCCCCGCCGCCGGCCGGCGACGAGCCGGGTCCGGCCGAGGACGAGTGGGACGAGAAGCGCTGGGACGACGAGGCCCGGGCCCGGCTCTGGTGGGCCGACGGGGTATTGCTGCCCGGCGGCGGTGACCTGTCCGCACGCTGGTCCGGGCAGCCGGCGCACGAGAGCCTGTACGACGTCGACGAGACCCAGGACGCCTTCGACCTCGCGGTCGCCCGGGTCGCCCTGGCCGACCGGATCCCGTTGCTGGCGATCTGCCGCGGCAACCAGGTGGTCAACGTCGCCCGCGGCGGCGATCTGGTGCAGGACCTCGCCGAGACCCTCGGCGCCGACCACCGGCACAAGCGGCACACCGTCGAGGTCGACCCCGGATCGCCTCTGCGCGAATACGTCTCGAGCACCCGGATGGAGATCTCCTGCTACCACCACCAGGGCATCGGCCGGCTCGGCGAGGGGTTGCGGGCCGGCGCCCACGCCGACGACGGCACCGTCGAGGCGATCACCCTGGACGGTCATGACGGCTGGTTCCTCGGCGTGCAGTGGCACCCCGAGGACACCGCCGCGGCCGATCCGCAGCAGGCCGAACTGTTCCGGGCACTGGTGCTCGCCGCGGAGGCGGGCCGATGAGCTCCCGTGGCTCAGGCGCCGTTGAACCCGGCGGCGCCCTCACGGTCCTCGATCCCCTCGATGATCTCGCGCAGGCTGGCGGTCATCTCCTGGATTCGGGTGGCCGACAGACCGGAGACCACGCTCTGCTCCACCCGGTTGAACCGCGGGTAGACCTCCTTCATCAGCTCGGCACCGGCCTCGGTCAGGCGCAGCTCGACCAGCCGCTTGTCGCCGGGGATGCCGTGCCGGCCGATCCAGCCGCGGGCCTCGAGGGTCTTCACCACCCCGGTGAGCGTGCCCTTCGAGATCGCGGCGGCCTCGGCGGCGCGGCGGCTCTCCATGCCGTCCCAGATCCAGACCACCCAGAGCACCACGAACCCGGTCCAGGTCAGGTCGTAGGCACGCAGCACCTCGTTCGAGGCGTGCGACCGGATCGCGTTCGCGGCCCGGTAGATGCTGCTGACCGCGTTGGCTGCGTCCAGGTCGTGCTCGAGAGAGGCGATGTGCGCCCGCATCGCCGTCTCGGTCTCCTGCAAAGTGCGCCTGTCGGTCATGGCGGTGAGTTTATCTTCACCGAGGCCGGTATTCCGATGCCTCATTTCTGTCGGGAATTACACATTCGCGCCCGACATTGCTTCGCGATCAGAACCGCGGCCCAAGAGCCGCCGTCCGCATCGCCTCTTGACTCCCGGTCGCCACACCCAGGTGGCCTCCGTGTGATCAATTCGAAGGAGCACTCATGGTGCATGTCGATCTCGCGGCAATGGAATCCACGCAAGCTCGGCTCGCCGCCGAGGGAATCGATGTCGTCCGGCTCGGCTACAGCGATCTGATCGGCACCGAGCGTGGCCGCGACCTGCTGGTCGGGCGGTTCGCCCGCACTGTCGGTAGCGGAGTGGCCTTCTGTCGGTCCGTCTACGGCACCGCTCCCAACGGCGACGTCGTCGACATCGAGGGCGGCATCTCGGCAGGCCTGCCCGACCTGGTCGCCGTGCCGGACGTCGAGACCTTGCGCAACATTCCCTGGGAACCGGGCGTGAGCCACGTCATCGCCGACCTGTTCAACCCGGACGGGTCGCCGTCCGAGGAGAGCCCCCGCAACGTACTACGCAGAGTCATCGAGCGGTTCGCCGAGCTGAACATGCGGCCCTTCGTCGGACCGGAACTCGAGTTCTACCTGCTCGAGCAGACCCCCGACACCCAATCGGGCTGGAAGCGGTACGGCGAGGCCACCGGCAACGTGTATATCGCCGGGCGAAAAGGTGATCCACAGAACACTTTGCTCAGTGCTCTTCGGGTTCTCGCCGATTTCGATCTCGACGTCGTCGCGGCGAATCATGAATTCTCCTCGGGGCAGTTCGAGATCAATCTCTGGCACTCCGACGCACTCGACGCCGCCGACCGTGCCTTCCGTTTCAAGATGGCCGTTCAGGAGATGGCAAGAATCGAGGGGCTGCTCGCCACATTCATGGCCAAACCCTTCAACGACGAGGGTGGATCGGGATTTCACATCCACTTCTCGACCGTCTCCTCGGACGGCGACCCGCTCTTCGACGACCCGGACGGCGCGGACGGCTTGTCCGACGTGCTGCGCTCGGCGGTGGCCGGCATCATCGCGCACGCACCGGCGCTGGCCGCGCTGCACAACCCGACCATCAACTCCTACAAGCGGTTCGGGCCCGACACCCTCGCCCCCTGGCTGGTCGACTGGGGCCTGGACAACCGCAGCGCCATGATCCGGATCCCGCCGGAGCGGGGCCGCTCCAGCCGGATCGAACTGCGTCTCGGT
>DAIOVT010000351.1:0-4656 GCA_036758885.1 Kineosporiaceae bacterium | reverse complement strand
TCGCCCTCACAACCGGGGAAGGTGAAGTGTGCGTTGGCGGGCAACCGGCCGGCCGGATCGGAGTCACCGCGCAGCACCGCGTCGGGAACCTGGTCGAGCACCGTCTTGATCAGCCGGTCGCGGAGATCGGCGACGCGGCCGTCGCCCACCTCTGCCACCGCCTGTTCGGCGGCGATCGAGAATGCCGAGATCGACGGTGCGGCAAGGGTTCCGGACCGCACCTGGCGCTCCTGGCCGCCGCCGTGCAGCACCGGTTGCAGGGCGAGCCCACGCCGGGTCAGCAACGCGCCGATGCCGATCGGACCGCCGAGCTTGTGCCCGCTGACGCTGATCGCGTCGAGACCGCTCGCGTCGAAGAAGAGCGGCAACTGACCGATCGCCTGCACCGCGTCGCTGTGCACCGGGACGCCTCGAGCGTGCGCCCGTTCGACGATCTGGGAGACCGGCTGGATCGTGCCGACCTCGCTGTTCGCCCACATCACGCTGACCAGCGCGACGCCGTCGGCACCGCCCGGCGCGGAGTCGATCGCCTCGCTGACCGCCTCGGGATCGACCCTGCCGAGACGGTCCACCCCGAGCAGCACGAGCTCGGCGCCCTCGTGCTCGGCCAGCCACTCGGCCGGGGCCAGCACGGCGTGGTGCTCCACGGCCGAGATGATCAGCCGGGTCCGGCGTGGGTCGGCCGCCCGCCGGGCGCGGAACAACCCGGTGATCGCCAGGTTGTCGGCCTCGGTGCCCCCGGCGGTGAAGACCACCGCGCTCGGGCCGGCGCCCAGGGTCTGGGCGAGCCGCTCACGCCCCTCCTCGACCAGACGCCGCGCGTACCGGCCGGCGGTGTGCACCGACGAGGGGTTGCCGACCTGCTGGGACGCCGCGACGAACGCCTCGAGCGCCGCCGGACGCATCGGCGTGGTCGCCGCGTGATCGAGGTAGGCGCGCACCCGCCGATTGTAGGCGCGCGCCCACCCCGATCCGACTGGCAATCCGATCCGGTGACCGGGCCTCAGCCCTTGCGCTTGGCCACCTCGGCCGTTGCCTGCGGCAGCACGGCGAACAGGTCGCCGACAACACCGAAGTCGGCGAGCTCGAAGATCGGCGCCTCCGGGTCCTTGTTGATCGCGACGATCGTCTTGGAGGTCTGCATCCCGGCGCGGTGCTGGATCGCCCCGGAGATTCCGGCGGCGACGTAGAGCTGCGGCGAGACCTGCTTGCCGGTCTGGCCGACCTGGTGCGAGTGCGGGTACCAGCCGGCGTCGACCGCCGCCCGGGACGCACCCACGGCCGCGCCGAGCGCGTCGGCGAAGGCCTCGACCGGTGCGAAGTCACCGTTGGTGCCCCGCCCGCCGGAGACCACGATCGCGGCCTCCCCGAGGTCGGGACGGCTGCTGACCTCCTTGGGCTTGCGCTCGACGATCCGGGCGCCCTTGGCCGCCTCGGAGATCTCGACCGCGACCGGCACCGGCTTGGCCGCACCGCCACCGGTCGCTACCGGCTCGGCGCTGTTCGGCTTCACCGCGACGATCGGGGTGCCCTTGGTGACGGTGCCGGTGACCGCAAACCCACCGGCGAAGGCCGACTGGGTGGCCTGCAGCCCGCCGTCGCCGGCCTGCACGTCGACGGCGTCGGTGATCACGCCCGAGGAGAGCAGCACGGCCAGCCGGCCGGCGATCTCCTTGCCGTCGGACGACGAGGGCAGCAGCACCGCGCCGACGTCGCCGGACTGGGCGGCCACCGCGGCCAGGGCCTCGGCGACCGGGGCCACCAGATAGCCGGAGACCGCAGCGGGGTCGATCTGGTAGGCGTTCTGAGCGCCATACTCGCCGAGGGTGGCCAGCACGTCGTCGCCGGCCTCCTCGATCAGCACCGCACTCGGCGTGCCCAGCCGGGCCGCAATGGTGAGTAGTTCGAGGGTGGGCTTGCGCACGGCACCGCCGGTCGGCTCCACCAGGACCAGGATCTCGCTCATCGTCTTCTTCTCCCGTACGTCAGATCTGGGTAGTCGACCGGTTCAGACCAGCTTGGCGCCGGCGAGGTACTCGACCAGCCGGGTGCCGCCGTCGCCCTCGTCGGTGATCCGCTCACCCGCGCTGCGCGGCGGCCGCGCGGTGACGGTGCCGACCGCGGTCCAGGCCGCAGCCAGGCCGACCTCGTCGGGCGAGATGCCCAGGTCGGCGAGCGCCAGGTCGGTGACCGGCTTCTTCTTGGCCGCCATGATCCCCTTGAACGAGGGGTACCGCGGCTCGTTGATCCGGTCGGTGACGCTGACCAGGGCCGGCAGGTTGGCCTCGACCACCTCGGTGCTGGTGTCGCCCTCGCGCTCGATCCGGACGACGTCGCCGTCCTTGGTCAGCTTGCCCGCGAAGGTCACCTGCGGGATGCCGAGGTGCTGGGCGAGCATCGCCGGCACCAGCGAGGTGCCGGCGTCGGTGGAGGCCATGCCGGTGAGCACCAGGTCGTACTCGAGGGTGCCGATCGCCTTGGCCAGCACCTTGGCGGTGGCCGGGGCGTCGGAGCCGGCCAGGGCGTCGTCCTGCACGTGCACGCCGGCGTCGGCGCCCATCTGCAGGGCCTTGCGCACCGCGTCGGCGGCGCCGTCCGGGCCCATGCAGACCACGGTGACGGTGGAGTCACCGTCGGCCTCGGCAAGCACCAGCGCCTCTTCGACGGCGTACTCGTCGAGTTCGCTGAGCAGCCCGTCGACACCTTCGCGGTCGACCGTGTGGTCGGCCTCGAAACGACGCTCGGCCTGGGCGTCGGGGACGTGCTTGACCAATACGACGATCTTCACGGTCGTCGACCTCCTACGTGTACAGGGCTTCGGTACGAACAGGTGTTACCGGGTGTGCTGTCGAACGTTCTCGCCGGACGCGCGGCCCGGCTGCAGTCGGGGTGTGTTCAGGGCGGGGCTCATGGGCAACCCCCCTGACGCTCTCATATATTATGTGGGAAATCATCGGGGAAGCCAGACAGCGCTCGTTCAGCTGTTGCTGAAGGTCGCCTTGCCCGGCCCGGACTCGATGAAGGAGTTCATGCCGATCGTCCGGTCCTGGGTGGCGAACAGAGCGGAGAACTGCATCCGTTCGATCTCCAGCCCGGTGGCCAGGTCGACGTCCAGACCGCGATCGATCGCCTCCTTGGCCGCCCGCAGCGCATAGGCCGGGGCCTTGGTGTAGCGCGCCATCAGTTGCTTCGCCTCGGCGTGCACCTGGTCGTCGGGCACCACGGCGTCGACCAGGCCGATGGCGAGCGCCTCGTCGGCGGCCACGAACCGCCCGGTGTAGATCAGGTTCTTGGCCCGGGCCGGCCCGATCAGCCGGGGCAGCCGCTGGGTGCCGCCGGCACCGGGGATGATGCCGAGCAGGATCTCGGGCTGGCCGAGCTTGGCGCCCTCGCCGGCCACCCGGAAGTCGGTGCACAGCGACAGTTCGCACCCCCCGCCGAGGGCGTAGCCGGTGACCGCCGAGACCGTCGGCTTGGCGATCGCGGCGACCGCGGTGAACGCCGCCTGCATCACCCCGGAGCGGTCGGCCATCTCCGGGTAGGACATGCCGGCCATCTCCTTGACGTCGACGCCGGCCGCGAACGCCTTCTCACCACCGAACAGGATCACCGCGGCGACGTCCTTGCGACGGTCGGCCTCGACCGCGGCGGCCCGGATCTGTTCCTGCATCGCCATGTTCAGGACGTTCACCGGCGGCCGGTTCAGCCGGATGGTGGCGATCCCGTCCTCGACCTCGAGTTGCACCAGATCTGCCACTGCCTCGCCTCTCCTCGGAACCTACGGATGCGCCGCTGACCACCGGATCAGGCCGGCGAGGACTCCTCCGCGGCGATCTGCATCACCGCCGTGTACCAGGTCTGCACCGAACCACGCACGGCTTCGAGCGTGGCAGTGAGCAACGACTCCAACTCTGTGGTTTCGGTCACCACCAGGTCGACCGCTACCACCAGCCAGTCGTCGAGCGCGGTCACCTTGATCAGGTTCAGGGCACCGGTCATCGCGTTGGCGGCCCGCAGCCGCGTGATCGGATCGCCGGGCGCCTGGTCGTCCAGCTGCCACTGGCCGAACACCCGCACCATCGGTGGCTGGGTGTCGAAGCAGCGCACGAACAACGCCTGCCCCTCGACCCGGACCACGACGTCGCCGTCGTCGTCGACCTCGGGCCGGAAACCCTCGCCGCTGAGCACCGAGATGATCCGGTCCCGCCGGGCGATCACCTCCGGCGACGGGGCCGCCGGCTCAGCACCCTGCTGACCGGCGAGTTGATCGGACGATTCCATGGACGACGAGGGCGCGGCGCCGAAACGCGGCAGCGAGGTGGGATCAGACACAAGCCGAGCCTATCCGGGACCCCCCACAGTGCCGTGGCCTGCGGCACACTTGCCGCCGTGAGTACTGAGCGCGCACGACCGAACCCGCTTGGCGTTCACCTCACCGGCGACGGGGTCGACGTCGCCGTCCTGGCCGGCCATGCCGACGCGGTCGAGTTCTGTCTGTTCGAGCCCGACGAGCACGCCCCCGGCGGCCGCCGGCAGACCGCGGCGATCCCGCTGCCCGAGCAGCTGCACGGCATCTGGTTCGGGCACGTGCCCGGGGTGCGCGAGGGTGCCAGGTACGGCCTGCGGGTACACGGGCCGTGGCAGCCCGAGCGGGGC
>DAIOVT010000350.1:0-4657 GCA_036758885.1 Kineosporiaceae bacterium | reverse complement strand
GGAGAACTACGTGATCGCGCCGCGGGTGATGTCCCGGACCGTCCAGGTGCCGGGCTTCCTCGCCGTGATCGCGGCGCTGATCGGTGCGGCCCTGCTCGGCGTGCTCGGCGCGCTGATCGCGATACCGGTCGCGGCCGGCATCCTGCTGATCATCCAGGAGGTGGTGATCCCCCGTCAGGAACAGCTCTGAGAACCGGTCAGGCGTTGGATCCGGTCAGGCGTAGATCCGGAACCCTCGGCCGGTCTTGCGGCCCAGGTACCCGGCGGTGACCATCTGCTCCAGCAGCGGCTCCGGTGCCCAGCCGCGCTCCCGGAACTCCAGGTACAGGGTCTTCTGGATCGCCAGCGAGACGTCGAGCCCGACCACGTCGAGCAACTCGAACGGACCCATCGGGTAGCCGCAGCCGTTCTTCATCGCCAGGTCGATGTCGTCGGCGGTGGCGTAGTGCTCGGCCAGCATCCGGATCGCGTCGTTGAGGTACGGGAAGAGCAGCGCGTTGACGATGAACCCGGCCCGGTCGCCGCAGACCACCGGGTGCTTGCGCAGCGCCGGACACAGCCCGCGGACCGTGGCGACGACGTCCGGGGCGGTGGCGACGGTGTGCACCACCTCGACCAGCTTCATCACCGGCGCCGGGTTGAAGAAGTGCATGCCGACCACGTCGCCGGGCCGGCTGGTCGCGGCCGCGCACTCGACCACCGGCAGCGACGAGGTGGTGGTCGCCAGGATCGCGCCGGGCTTGCAGATGCCGTCCAGATCGGCGAAGAGGGCCCGCTTGACCTCGAGGTCCTCGACGACCGCCTCGACCACGAGGTCGACGTCCGCCAGTGCCGTCAGATCGCTGCCGCCGCTGATCCGGGCGAGGGCTGCGTCCCGATCGGCCTCGGCGAGACGTCCGCGGCCCACCGCGCGGTCCATGCTCTTGGCCAGCTTCTCGCGGACGGCGTCCACCTTGGCCTCGCTGCGGGCGATGTAGTGCACCTGGTACCCGGCCTTGCCGAAGACCTCGATGATTCCGGTGGCCATGGTGCCCGAACCGATCACCCCGACCTTGGTGACCTCGCGGACGCTTCCCGGGGCGGGCTCGCCCGCGGGCGGCGGGGTCTGGGCGTCGGCGACCACCTTCGAGGAGCCGGGCGCGGAGTAGGTGTAGAAGCCCCGGCCGCTCTTGCGACCGAGCAACCCGGCCGTGATCATCTGCTTGAGGATCGGGGCGGGCGCGTGCAGCCGGTCCCGGCTCTGGTGGTACATGGTGTCGAGCACCTCGTACGCGGTGTCCAGCCCGATCAGGTCGAGCACGGCCAGCGGACCCATCGGCAGACCGCAGCCGAGGGTCATCGCGGCGTCCAGGTCCTCGCGGCTCGCGTAACGCGACTCGAGCATCGCCGCGGCGTGGTTGAGATAGCTGAAGAGCAGGCCGTTGGCGATGAACCCGGCCCGGTCCCGGGCCAGCACCGGGGTCTTCTCCAGCGACCTGGCCAGCTCCATCACCTGGTCGACGACGTCCTGGTCGGTGACCACGGTGTGGATCACCTCGACCAGCGGCTGCACCGGGGCCGGGTTGAAGAAGTGCATGCCGACCACCCGCCGCGAGTGCTGGGTCGAGACCGAGATGTCGGTGACCGCAAGACTCGAGGTGTTCGTGGCCAGCACCGCGTCCGGCCGGCAGACCGCACCGAGCTTGCTGAAGATCTCGCGCTTGAGGTCCAGGCGCTCGGGCACCGCCTCGATCACCAGCTCGGCCGGGGCCGCGTCGTCCAGTTCCGCCGAGTAGCTGATCCGATCGAGCAGACCGGCCGCCTCCACGTCGGTGAGCTTGAGCTTGAGCACGGCCCGATCGACCGAGTGGGTGATCCGCTGCCGGGCACGCTGTGCCGAGGCCTCGTCCTTCTCGATACCGATGACCGTGATCCCGTTACGTGCCAGGAGCTCGGCCACCCCGCTGCCCATGGTGCCCAGGCCGATGACGGCCGCCGTTGCGAACTGACCGGACATGAGTGCCTCCTCGCCAGACCTGCCGCTCCAGTGCGACTCGCCGTGCGGGCAGTGTGGCACTGAGTGCCCGGTTCGGGGGGCGGCCGGAGTGCGGCGCACGCCACACGCAGCATCGTTCCCGGCCGTCGCGATACCGTTCGGCAGTGCGTCTGGTGATAGCTCGTTGCTCTGTCGACTACTCGGGGCGGCTCTCCGCCCACCTGCCGCTGGCCACCCGGCTCCTGCTGGTCAAGGCCGACGGCAGCGTGCTGGTGCATTCGGACGGCGGCTCGTACAAACCGCTGAACTGGATGAGCCCGCCCTGCGCGCTGACCACCTCCGAACCCGGCCCCGAGCAGAGCTCGGTCGGTGTGGTCGAGGTCTGGACCGTGCAGCACACCAAGACCAAGGACCAGCTGACCCTGCTGCTGCACGAGGTGCTGCACGACAGCAGCCACGAACTGGGGATCGATCCCGGACTGATCAAGGACGGCGTCGAGGCGCACCTGCAGCAGTTGCGCGCCGAGCAGGTGGACACCCTGGGCGAGGGGTACTCGCTGATCCGCCGCGAGTACCCGACCGCGATCGGCCCGGTCGATCTGCTGCTGCGCGACTCGGCCGGGGCGACGGTGGCGGTCGAGGTGAAACGCCGTGGCGAGATCGACGGGGTCGAGCAACTGACCCGCTACCTCGACCTGCTCAACCGCGACCCGCTGATCGCTCCGGTGAGCGGGGTGTTCGCCGCGCAGGAGATCAAGCCACAGGCTCACACCCTGGCCACGGATCGTGGAATCCGTTGTCTCACACTCGATTACGACGTCATGCGGGGACTGGCGAACGACGAGCAGCTGCTCTTCTGAGAACGGCTGCTCCGCTCACGACGGAGGTGGAGGCGCGGTGCTGACGGGCGGACGGGTCATCGTGGTCGGCGCCGGCCTGAGCGGCATGACCTGCGCCGTGACCCTGGCCGAGGCCGGGTTCGAGGTGCAGGTGATGGCCCGCGACCTGCCCGGCGAGAGCGCCTCGAGCATCGCGGTCACCCCGTGGCTGCCGCCGCCGGCGCGTTGGGGCGCGCAGGGCGCCGATCGCGGACGGCGCTCGCTCGCCGTCCTCACCGAACTGGCCGCGCCGCCCGCCGAGCCGGCCGAGCCCGCCGCGCCTGCGCACCATGGGCCGGGCGACGGTTCTGCCGGGACCGGCGTGGTGATGCGTCCGGGAGTGCTGATCTCCCCCACCGGCGCCGAGTCGCTGACCGTGCCCCTGATCAGCCCGTTGGCCTACCTGCGGCATCTGCGGGAGAGGCTGCTCGCGGCGGGCGGCTCGCTGACCCGGCTCTGGGTGCCGGCGCTGCCGGCCACCGGAACGGTGGTGAACTGCACCGCCGTCGCCTCCCGCGCGCTGGCCGGCGACGACCTGGTCGGGCCGCGAGCCGACCGGGTGGTCAGGTTCGAGGCGTCCGCCGGTCCGCGGCGGCGCTGCTGGAGCGCCGTCCCGGCCGAAGGGCTGCTGACGGTCCGCACCGATCACCACGTCGAGGTCAGTGGCCCGGCCGGGTTCGACGCCGGCGAACTGCGTGACCTCGCCCGCCGGCACGACCCCGAGGCCCTGACCGCTTCTGCGGTCGTGCTCGGCGAGCGGGTCGTCGTCCGGGGGGAACGCGAGCGTCCGGCGGTTCGCCTCGATGCGTCCGGGGGCGATGCGTCCGGGGGCGATGGCGGACGGCGTCTGGTGCACTGCTACGGCTTCGGCCGGTACGACCTCTCGGTGTCCTGGGGGTGCGCGGACGACGTCGTCCGGCTGCTCGTCTGACCCCGCGTGGCTTTGTCATGGGCTTTGCGGCAGCTTTACCGAACATCTCGTCGCTCACCGTTACTTTTCCTGTGACATCGCCGATCACAGAGCGGGGAACGCGAGCAGATGGCACTGAAGAGCGAGCACGTGCTGCGCCGGCTCACCTACGGCCCGAACACGGCCAGCCGCGCTGAGATCGCCAAGCTGGGCGTCAACAAGTGGATCGCTCTGCAGTTGACGCCGAGCCGGATCGCCGACCCGCTGGGTGACCGGGTGACCGCGCTGTACCCACGGCTGAAGTGGTCCATCCCCCAGGTGAAGACGCTGCACGGGCAGAACAACAAGTACTACGAGTTCCTCTACGAGCCCGGGCTGCAGCACATCGGCCGGGCGATCTGGAGCAAGCGCCAGGTCTTCGAGCTCATGGTCGAGTTCTGGTCCGACCACCTGCACGTGCCCGCCCCGGCCGAGAAGGGCTCCTGGGGCCGGCACCGCTACGACGCCGATGTGATCCGCAAGCACGCCCTCGGACGCTTCGAGGACATGCTGGTCGCCAGCTCACAGCACCTGTCCATGATCGCCTACCTCGACCTGGACAAGTCCACCGACAAGAAGCCCAACGAGAACTACGCCCGTGAGCTGATGGAGCTGCACACCCTCGGCGTCGGCGGCGGCTACTCGGAGAAGGACGTCAAACAGGTCGCCCTGCTGCTCACCGGCTGGGAGATCCCCTGGCCCTCACAGGTGTTGCGCTGGAACGGAAGCCGGCACTACGCCAAGCCGGTCACGGTGATGGGCCGCAAGATCGCCAACGGCTCCGGCCAGGCCGGCCGTAGTGCCCAGATCAACTTCATGCGCTGGCTGGCCATGCACCCCGCGACCGCCAAGCAC
>DAIOVT010000349.1:0-4658 GCA_036758885.1 Kineosporiaceae bacterium | reverse complement strand
TGAGCGCCGGGCACCGCACCGCCGGTGATCTGCTGGCCACCCATTACGACCTGGTCGTACGGGCGGACCGGGCGGTACTGCCGGACGGCGAACAACCCGTCGCGGTCGGCGTCAACGGCGGACGCATCACCCTGATCGCCGATCGCGACGAACCGCTGAACGCCACCGAGACGGTCGAACTCGACACCGACGAGGTGCTGGTGCCGGGCCTGGTGGACACACACGTGCACATCAACGAACCCGGACGCACCGAGTGGGAGGGCTTCGAGACCGCCACCCGGGCCGCGCTGGCGGGCGGCGTCACCACGGTGATCGACATGCCGCTGAACAGCCTGCCGCCGACCGTGAACGTCGCCGCCCTCGACGTGAAACGCGCTGCAGCCGAAGGCAAGTGCCACGTCAACGTGGGGTTCTGGGGCGGCGCGATCCCGGGCAACCAGGGCGACCTGCCGGGGCTGCACGACGCCGGCGTGTTCGGTTTCAAGTGTTTCCTGGCCGACTCCGGGGTCCCCGAGTTCCCCCCGGTCGACTCCGCCCAGCTGACCAAGCATCTCGAGGTGATCGCCGACCTGGGCGCGATGCTGATCGTGCACGCCGAGGACGCCGGCGTCCTGGCCGGGGCGCCGCACGTGCCCGGACGCCGCTACGCCGACTTCCTGGCCTCGCGTCCGCACGAGGCCGAGGACGCCGCGATCGCCGAGGTGCTGGACGCCGCCCGGCGCACCGGGGCGCGGGTTCACATCCTGCATCTGTCCAGCGCCGACGCGCTGCCGATGCTGGCCGCGGCCAAGGCCGACGGCGTCCGGGTCAGTGTCGAGACCTGCCCGCACTACCTCTGTCTGGACGCTGAGCACGTGCCGTCCGGGGCCACGCAGTTCAAGTGCTGCCCGCCGATCCGCGACCAGGGCAACCAGGACGCGCTGTGGCAGGGCCTGCGCGAGGGGATCATCGACGTCATCGTCTCCGACCACTCGCCCTGCCTGCCCGAGCTGAAACGTCTCGAGGAGGGCGACTTCGAGGCCGCCTGGGGCGGCATCGCCTCGCTGCAGGTCTCGTTCCCGGCGATCTGGACGGCGGCCCGCGAACGCGGTCACTCGCTCGGCGACGTGATCGGCTGGATGTCGAGCCGACCGGCTGCCCTGGCCGGCGTCCCCGGCAAGGGGGCGATCGCCGTCGGCATGGACGCCGACCTGGTCGCCTTCGCACCCGATGACCACCAGGTGATCGACCCGCACCGGCTGCACCACCGCAACCCGGTCACCCCCTACGCCGATCTCGATCTGCAGGGACGCGTCCGCGCGTCCTGGCTGCAGGGACGGCGCACCGACGCCGACGAGGGATCCGAACCGCTCGGCGCCTTCCTCACCCGGGGCCCGGCCCGAGACCTGACCTGACCCGACCTGAGAACCCGATCCGAACCCGAACCGAGAAGGACGGTCATGAACACCTATTACGCGCCGACCGGCGGTCACCCGCCGCAGACCGCCCTGACCACCGACCGGGCCATGTTCACCGAGTCGTACGCGGTGCTGCCGCGCGGCACCATGCGCGACATCGTGACCAGCAAGCTGCCGCACTGGCAGGACACCCGGCTGTGGGTGATCGCCCGGCCACTGTCGGGTTTCGCCGAGACGTTCTCGCAGTACATCGTCGAGGTCGCCCCGGGCGGTGGCAGCGACCTGCCGGAGCAGAACCCGGACGCCGAGGCGGTGCTGTTCGTCGTCGACGGTGAGCTGCAGCTCGACCTCGAGGGCACCAAGCACACAATGGTGCCCGGCGGCTACGCCTATCTGCCCGCCGGTGCGTCCTGGACGCTGCACAACACCGGCAGCGCGCATGCCCGGTTCCACTGGGTGCGCAAGCGCTACGAGCGGGTCGACGGCATCGAGGCGCCCGAGTCGTTCGTGACCAACGAGCACGATGTGGCCGGTGGCGAGATGCCCGGCACCGAGGGTCGCTGGGTGACCCAGCGGTTCGCCGACCCTGACGACATCAGGCACGACATGCACGTCAACATCGTCACGTTCCTGCCTGGCGGCGCGATCCCGTTCCCGGAGACGCACGTGATGGAGCACGGTCTCTACGTGCTCGAGGGCAAGGCCGTCTACCTGCTCAACCAGGACTGGATCGAGGTGCAGGAGGGCGACTTCATGTGGCTGCGCGCGTTCTGCCCGCAGGCCTGTTACGCCGGCGGTCCCGGACGCTTCCGGTACCTGCTCTACAAGGACGTCAACCGGCACATGCCGCTGCCCCGAACCCCCTTGATCTGACCCGGCCACCCCGGCCACCCGGCCCCGGCCACCCCGGCGCAACCGTGGTGATCATGCAGAACCGCACACCCCCCGGCGTGATTGTGCTGCCCTTCACGCGTGCGGTTCTGCATGATCACGGCGGGTGCGCCGGTCAGCTGGCGGGGCCGGGGTGCTCGGCCTCCCACTCCTTGGGTGTCTCATCGGTGGGACCCTCCGGGTCGGCGTTGCCCAGAGCGGTCTCCGCGGGCATGTCCGCGATGTGTTCCTTGGCCTTCTCGCGCAGTTCGTCGCGTTCGGTAGGTTCCATACCGATCATCCTGATCCCGCACCCGGCGCGATCTCAACCCGCCGCGACGAGGCCTACGGTGATGTCATGAGTCTGCGCGCAGGAATCGTGGTCACCGGCACCGAGGTACTCACCGGACGGACCGTCGATCGCAACGGCCCCTGGCTGGTCAACCGGCTCATGGAACTGGGGGTGGACGTCGGCCGGCTCTCGGTGGTCGGTGACCGCCCGGAGGACCTGGCCACGGCGCTGCGGGAGTTCCTGCCCAGCCACGACCTGGTGATCACCACCGGAGGCCTGGGCCCCACCGCCGACGACCTGACCACCCAGGTGGTCGCCGACGTGCTGGGCCGGCCGATGCACCTGGATCCGACGCTCGAGGGCCGGATCACCGCGATCATCGAGGAGCTGACCGCCCGCTACAACTGGCGCCGCGACCCCGAGGCGATGGCGGTGGGCATTCGCAAGCAGGCCACGGTGCCGCAGGACGCGGTGATCCTGGAGCCGACCGGAACCGCTCCCGGCGTGGTGGTCACCTCGAGCATCGATCCGGACGCACCCCCGGTGATCGTGCTGCCCGGCCCGCCCGGTGAGCTGCAGCCGATGTGGCCCGTCGCCGTCGCGACCCCAGCCGTGCAGGAGGTGCTGAAGCGCGCGGAACCGTTGCGGCAGAGGACGATCCGGCTCTGGCGGGTGCTCGAGGCCGACTTGGCGAAATCGCTGCGCACGATCGAGAGCCGGGTCACCGACCTCGAGATCAGCACCTGCCTGCGCGACGGTGGCGAACTCGAGATCGTCACCCGCTACCCGAGCGACGTCCCCGGCATCGAGGGCCGCTACGACCTGCTCAAATCGACCGTGCTGCATGACTTCTCGGCACAGGTGTTCAGCGACGAGGGCGCCACGGTGGACGACGTGGTCGCCGACCGGCTGACCGCCCGCGGCTGGACGATCGGCACCGCGGAGTCGTGCACCGGCGGGCTGCTGGCCGGCCGGCTCACCGACCGGCCCGGCTCGTCGTCCTATGTCAACGGGGGCGTCGTCGTCTACACCAACCAGGCGAAGACCCGCCTCGCCGGGGTGCCGGCCGAGCTGATCGCCGAGCACGGCGCGGTCAGCCGCGAGGTCGCCGAGGCACTCGCCGCCGGCGCCCGTGAGGCGATGCAGTCCGATGTCGGCGTGGGCATCACCGGTATCGCCGGCCCGGACGGCGGCACCCCCGACAAGCCGGTCGGCACCGTGCACCTGGCCATCGCCACCCCGGCCGGCGTGGTCACCCATCGCGAATTGCATTACGGCGGAACGCGTTCCGCCGTCCGGCAGCGCACCGTCGTGACCGCCCTGCACGAGGTCCGGCTGGCGCTGGCGACCTGAGCCAGGCCCCGACCGGGCCTAGCGGTCAGGCCCAGGCGGCGTTGATCGCGGCGGCCATCTGTCGGGGTACGCCGCCGCCGGCTGCCATGGCCAGGTGCTTGCCGTCCTCGACCACGGTGCGTCCTTCGACGACCACCACGTCGACGTCACCGGCGTTGGCCACCAGCGGGAACTGGTCGGGGTTCGACCCGGCGGTACGCAGCGAGTTCAGCCGCAGGGCGACCAGGTCGCACCGGGAGCCGACGGCGAGGGTGCCGGTGTCGTACCAGCCGAGCGCCGCGTGCCCGGCGCGGCTGAGCGCGTCGACCAGGTGCCCGGGTGCGAACCGGCCGCGCTTGCCCGAGGCGAGCCGCTCGTTCATCTCCAGGGTGCGTGCCTCGCCGAGCAGGTCGATCACCACGTGCTGGTCACTGCCCAGGCAGATCGGCGACCCGGCATCGGCCAGCCGCCGGGCCGGGCCGATGCCGTCGGCCAGGTCCTGCTCGGTGCTCGGGCAGATGCAGGCCGCGGTGGCCGAGCCGCCGAGCAGCTTGATGTCGTCGTCCGTCAGGTGGGTGGCGTGCACCGCGGTCGCCGAGGGGCCGAGCGCGCCGTGCTCGTTGAGCAGTTGCGTGGGGGTCAGCCCGTAGGCGGCCAGGCAGGCCTCGTTCTCGGCGGGCTGTTCGGACAGGTGCACGTGCAGCGGCCGCGGCTGGTCGAACTCGTCGACGTCGGCCTCGACCACCGTGCCGAGCTGGTCGACCGGC
>DAIOVT010000348.1:0-4660 GCA_036758885.1 Kineosporiaceae bacterium | reverse complement strand
CGTACCCCAGGTACTCGTCACCGCGACGGTCCCCGTCGTCCTGCTCGGCTGGATGTACACCGTGTACGCCCCGGCCGCCGCGGTGCTCACCGTCGCGGTGGCCGTGGTGCTGATCGTGCCCCGGTTCAAGGACGCGACCCTGCTGCGCAGCGGTCGCGATCGCTGGCAGAGCTACCTGGCGATCGCCGCCGACTATCTCGAAGCGGTTCAGGCGCTGCCCACCCTCAGGTCTTTCGGGGCGACCGGACGACGCCGCGACCAACTTCAGCAACGATCCGAGGAGTTGTACCGCACGAGCATGAAGGAACTGCGGA
Source organism: Kineosporiaceae bacterium (assembly GCA_036758885.1). GTDB lineage: Bacteria > Actinomycetota > Actinomycetes > Actinomycetales > Kineosporiaceae > DAIOVT01. The sequence continues at coordinate 4,346 of DAIOVT010000348.1, read as the reverse complement.
CGTCGTTGCTGGAGAACGGTTTCAGTGCCGCCGTGGCCCAGGCCGGAACCGCGGCGGCGATCGTGCTGACCTGCGCCGCCTACTGGACCACCGCCGGGTCCTCGGCGGCCGACACCGGCACCGTGATGCTCGTTCTGCTGCTCACCGTCGAGTGCTTCCGCCCGGTACGTGACCTGACTGCGGCCTGGCACGCGGGGTACCTCGGACTGACCGCGGTCGACGGTCTGGACCTGCTGTTGGGAGCCACGCCCGCGGTGCCGGACGACGGTGATCTGCCGGCGCCCGGAGCGGTCGGTGCCCCGCCGTCGATCGACCTGCGCGAGGTGACCTTCACCTACCCGGGTGCGGACCGGCCGGCACTGAAGGACATCAACCTGTCGGTGCCGGCCGGAGCGACGATCGCCGTGGTCGGCGCCTCCGGTGCCGGCAAGTCGACCCTGGCCGCATTGATCAGCCGGGGCATCGACCCCGATCGGGGTGAGGTTCGGTTGAACGACATCGCCCTGCCCCGGATCGGGTTGAGCGAGCTGCGCCGACACATCGCCGTGGTCTCGCAGCATCCCTGGTTGCTGGCGATGACGCTCGCTCAGAACCTGCGCCTCGGTGCCCCCGAGGCTACCACCGAGCAGCTCCGCAGTGCCGTGACGGCTTGTGCCGCAGAGGATTTCGTGGAGAAGCTGCCCCACGGCTACGACACCATGGTTGCCGAGGGGGGTAGCTCGTTCTCAGGTGGCGAACGCCAGCGGCTGGCCCTGGCCCGGGCGTTGTTGCGAGAGGCGCCGGTGCTTGTGCTCGACGAGTTCACCTCTCATCTCGACACCGGCAACGAGGAGCAGGTGCTGAAGGGCCTGCACCGGATTCGACAGGGGCGTACCTGCGTGATCATCGCGCACCGCACGGCCACGATCCGCGAGGCCGATCTGGTGGTCGTGCTCGACCAGGGGCGGGTGCTGCAGAGCGGCTCCTTCGACGAACTCACCGCTCGACCCGGAGCCCTGCGCGAGCTGGTGCACGCCGGCACGGAGGCGTTCGCATGAGCAGGGACGTTCCTCTGCACGAGGCGACCCGCCCGGTAGGCGATCTGCGGCGGTTGCGGCAGTTGTGGCCGCACGTCGCCGAGCACCGGCGGCTCTTCGCGCTCTCGGTGATCGCCGGCCTGCTCGCGCAGTTCGCCGTACTCGCCACCGCGGTGATCCTGGCCCGGTTGGCCGGATCGACCGTCGCCGCCGGCGGCGGACCCTTCCCCGTGGTCGCCGTGGCTGTGCTGGCCGCCTGCGTGCTGGTCGCCGGCATCGCCACTTGGTGGGAGATGTACCTCTCCCACGACCTGGCCTACGTCGTGCTGGCCACCCTGCGGGTGCGGGTCTTCGACCGGCTCAGCCGGGTGCTGCCGAGTCGCCTCCGGTCGTGGCACAGCGGACAGATCTCGAGCACCGCACTGAGCGACGTCGAACGCCTGGAATGGCTTCTGGCACATCTGATCGCGCAGGTTCTGGTCACTGCGACGGTGGTGGCGGCGGGTGCGGCGTTGGCCGGCACGATCGCACCGCAGACGCTGCTCGTGCTGGCACCCGGGGCGGCCGCGATCATGGCGCTTCCCTGGACGACGCGCGCCCTTGCCGACCGGCAGGGTGAACGTGAACGTGAGGCGGCCGCCGCCCTGCAGACCGACGTCGTGGACACGGTCGCCGGTCTGCCCGAACTCGCCGCAGCAGATGCCCTGGACCGGCGACGCACCGAGTTGGCCCTGGCGACAACGGGCCTGACCCGGCTCTCGATGCGCGGCAGCGCCCGGGCCGGAGCCGAATCGGCACTGGCCGAGCTGATCGTGTCGCTCTGCTCGATCCTGGTGCTGCTGATCACCGTGCACGAGGTGCGGGCCGGAGGACTCGGCGTGGCCGACGCCCCGGTGCTGCTGACGCTCTGCGGAGCGGTATTGCTGCCTCTCGGCCAGCTCTCGGCCGGTCTGCAGCAGTCGGGCTCCCTACGGGCCAGCCTGAATCGGATCTTCGACGTGCTCAACTCCCCCGACTCGGTCGCCGAGCCGGCCGGGGAATCACTCACTCGGGTACGCGTGCCGGTGCGCGGGGCACCTGCTGTGGAGTTCCGCGACGTCGGGTTCGGCTACCACCCCGACCGGCCGGTGCTGCATGCGGTGAGCTTCACCGTCGAGGAGGGCGAGACCGTCGCCCTGGTCGGTTCGTCGGGGGCCGGTAAGTCAACCGTTCTTGCTCTGCTGCAACGGTTCTGGGACCCCGATCAGGGAGTGATCCGGGTCGCCGGTCGCGACCTGCGCGATTGGCCGGATGACGAACTCCGGGCATCGGTCGCGGTCGTGGAGCAGGACGTCAAGCTCTTCGCCATGTCCCTCGGCGAGAACAGCCGGCTCGGCTCCCCCGGCGCCGATGCGGGCCTGGTGGCCTCCGCCGTCGCGCGTGCCCAGCTGGAGCCGGTTGTCGCGCGTCTGCCCGACGGGCTGAGAACCGTTGTCGGAGAGCGTGGCACGACCCTGTCGGGTGGCGAACGGGCCAGGGTGGCGATCGCGCGAGCGCTCGCCGTGTCGCCGCGGCTGCTGGTGCTTGACGAGGCCGTGGCAGGTCTGGACAACCGCACCGAGAGAGAGCTGCACCGGGCCCTGGCCGAGAACGGATCCCGAGCGACGCTGATCGTCGCGCACCGGCCCGCCACGATCGCCCGAGCACATCGGGTGATCGTTCTGGACGACGGGCACGTCATCGCCAGCGGCTCACCGGAACAGACCCGCGCCCTCTGGGCCGGGAACCGGAATCGCCGATAACTTGTCGAGAATGAGAATCATTCTTATATGCTCCCGGTCATCCCCCGACAAGGAGTCGACATGAGTCTCGTCCGACGCGCCGGCCGCGTACCCCTCGCCGTGATCGCCACCGCAGCGATGTTCGCCCTCAGCGCCTGCGCCGGATCCTCGGCGGCACAGACCGAGAGTTCCTCGACGGCACACAGCGAGAGCTCCTCAGCAGCACGGAGCGAAGGCACGTCGGGTGGCGCAACCGCGAGCAGCACGCCGGTCACCCCGGTGTCGCCCGCGCTCAGCGTCACCGGCCCTGGCGGCGAGGTGGTCAAGCTGAGCAAGAAGCCCGAGCGCATCGTCTGCCTGACCGGCCTGTGCGACGACGTCCTGGTCGAACTGGGCCTCAAGCCCGTCGGCACCAGCACCCCCGGACTTCTCGCCCTGCCCGCCTTCCTGGGCAAGGACGCCGCCACGGTATCCACCATCGGCGGTGGTTTCGGCAACGAGGACGTCGAGTCGATCGCCGCCCTCAAGCCCGATCTGGTGGTCGGACTGGCCGGGGGGCACGACCAGCTCAGGTCGTCGATCGAACAGTTCGCGCCGCTGTGGCTGCTCGACGTCACCCGGTATCAGGACTCGATCGCCTACCTGCGCGCCTTCGCGACCCTGACCGACCGGCCCACCCAGCAGGTTGACGCCGAGACGTCGTTCAACGCCTCGCTGACCAAGGCCCGCGAGGCCTCGAGGACGCAGGGCCTGGGCCGGCTGACCGCCCTGACCATGTACTCCAGCGGCGGTGGACGCGGCGTGAACACCCAGGACGATCTGCTCGGGGGTCTGATGAGCGAGGTGTTCCGCTACCCCTGGCCGAACAAGGGTGGCGGCTGGGACACCGCGCAGAACTACTCGGTCGAAGAGATCCTGGCCGTTGATCCGCAGATCATCTTCGTACAGTCGTTCACCTCGGGACCGAAGGCGCCCAAGGCCTCCGACGAACTCGCGAAGAACCCTGTCTGGCAGCAGATCTCGGCCGTCAAGGACAAGCGCGTGATCGAGGTCGACACCGATCTGTGGACAGCGGGCCGCGGTCCTCGGGCCCTGTCGCTGGTGCTCGACGAGGCCGTGGCCGCGGCCACCCGCTGACCCGTGCCGATCCGTCGCCTGCGCATCCGCCCGGAGACGGGACCGTCGTCATGGCGCGCGGCCCTGGCGATCGCCGCGACGCTGGCCCTGCTGCTCGCCCTGGGCTTGGGTTCGCTCTGCCTCGGCACCCCGAACCTGGCACCGGCACGCCTGCTCGACCTCACCGGAGATCGGCTCGCCGCGGTGCTGGTGGGCCAGGTCAGACTACCGAGGCTGGCGATCGCGGTTGTGGCCGGGGCCGGTTTCGCGGTGGCGGGTCTGTTGCTGCAGGAGTGTCTGCGCAATCCGCTGGCCACCCCGGAACTGCTCGGCATGGGTCCCGGGGCGGCACTGGTGATCGCCACCCTGGTGGTGTTCTCGGCGCCGGTGCCGCTCGGCTGGTACCCGCCGCTGGCGCTGGGCGGGGCCCTGCTCGGCGGGGTGCTCACTCTGG
>DAIOVT010000347.1:0-4692 GCA_036758885.1 Kineosporiaceae bacterium | reverse complement strand
GGTCGCCTCGGCGTCCTTCTCCTTGCCCTTGGCGGCCTTGCCGGCCGGCTTCTTGGTCGAGGCCTTGACCGTCTTGGACGTCTTGACCGGCTTGACCGACTTGGTGGACTTCGCAGCCTTCACTGTCTTCGCCGCCTTCTTGGGCTTGTCCTCACTGGGCCGGTCCTTGCCGGGCTTGGCCTTGCTGCGACCCTTGGACCGCTTGTCCTGAACGGTGCGAGATGGCATCGACCACTCCGATCACATCGAGACTCACATGACTTGCTGATGACACCTGGTCCCGGCACCGGCCGACCGGGAACCGGGGCGCAAAGCACCGGAACGGACGGTAACGAGAAGGTGACCGGAGTCACGGGACCACCGGTCGCGCGCCAGTCTGCCCGAATCCGGACGGCAGCGACATCCCTGAATCGAAGGGACGAACGGCTTACCCCGGAAGGGTGAGCGCGTTGTCGTGGCCCAGGCCCAGTGCCTCACGCACTCCGTCGATGCACGACATGGCCGCCGTGAACAGATACTGGTCGCTGGCGGCCGGCCAGTTCGACAGCATCACCACGGCCAGCCGGTCGATCATGTCGACGACCAGGAACTGGCCGTGGATGCCGAGGCACAACAACTCCGGCCGACCCTGGTGGATCACCCAGAACTGGTTGCGGTACAGGCTGTTCGGCACGGATCGGGCATCCGGCGCGGTGCCGTTCTCCCATCTTGCCCGGAACGCCGGGACCGAGTCCGGCGCTCCCGTGATCGTGTCCTTGAGGAAGCGGGCGGGCACCACCTGCCGGTCGCCCACGGCGCCGCCGTCCATCAGCATCCAGCCGAACCGCAACACGTCGCGCGGCACCAGCGACAGACCACCCGCCGCCAGGGGGCTGCCGACCGGATCGAGGCTGAACAGGCCGTCGGCCTCCGCCCCGCACGCCGACAGCACCTCGGCACCGATCAGGTCCGACAGCCCGATGCCGGTGATCGACTCGATGACCCAGCCGAGCACCTCGGTGTCGGCCGAGCGATAGCTGAACGGGCCGCCGTGCACCACTTCACGGGGCATCGTCGCGAGCCAGGCCCGCACCCCGGCGGTGAAGTCCTGCGGCATACCGAGCAGACCGTCACCGGCGCCGCCGGAGTCGGCCTGGTCACCGACCCACCAGCCGCCGTAGCGGGCCAGGTCGGCGAGTTCGCCCATCGGGTCGACGTAGTCCTCGCGGTAGCCGCCACCGGTGCGCATGTCGAGCAGTTCACGAACGGTGGTGGTCGCGTAGCCGCCCTGGGCGAGATCGGGCACATAGTTCGCCGCCGGCGCCTCGGGGTCGAGCTGGTCGCGCTCGACGAGGATCCCGGCCAGGCAGCCGATCACCGACTTCGTGATCGACTGCAGCAGATGGGGTCTGGCGATCCGGTCCTCGGCCGCGTAGTACTCGGTGAGCAGCCGGCCCCGGTGCATCACCAGGAACGAGTCGACCCAGCACTCGGCGAGCACCTCGCGGATCGGCGCCTCGGCCTCACCGCGGACGTCGTCCACCAGGACGTCGAGCAGATCGACCTCGGACGGCTCCGCACCCGGTAGCTCGCGCACAGGCCCCGTGCCGCGGGGCACGACCTGCGTCCTCATCGCCTCTCCTCCCCCGGCGGACGCCGGCTGCGAACATGTTTCGGCTCAAGTTTGGCATCCTTGCCGGCCCGGACCCAGCGGCCCTCAGCCGACAACCAGCCAGCCGCGATCGGTCAGGGCCTGCTCCAGGTGCCCGCGCGCGGCCGGCAGCACCGCGATCTCGAGCAGGCCGACGGCGCGGCCGGGAGCGTGCTCGAGGCTCAGTTCCTCGACGTTGACCCCGGCCTCGCCGATGTCGGCGAACACCCGCCCGAGCGCACCGGGTTCGTCCGGGATCGCCACGGTGACCACCTGCCAGGTGGTCGGCCGCGCCCCGTGCTTGCCCGGCAGCCGGTCGCGTCCGGTGTTGCCGGCCGCGATCGTCCTGGCGACTTCCGCGCGCGCGCCGCGGGCGGCCCGCTGCGGCTCCTCCTCGGCGAGCGCCTGCAACGCGCCGAGGACGACGTCCAGATCGGTGCGCAGGTCGGCGAGCACTGCGGCGACCGGAGCCGCGTTGCCGGTCAGGATCTTCGCCCACAGCGACGGATCGCTGCCGGCGATGCGGGTCAGGTCGCGCAGGCCCTGCCCGGCGATGGCCACCGACGCCTCCGGCGCCTCGCGCAGCCGGGAGGCGACCAGGCTGGCGATCACCTGCGGCATGTGCGAGACCAGGGCGACCGCGGCGTCGTGATCGGCGGGGCTCATGTCGACGGCGTCGGCGCCCAGGGTGGTGGCCAGGGCGCGTACCAGTTCCACCCGCGGCGTCTCGGCCTTCGGGCCGGCGCAGATCACCCAGGGGCGGCCGAGGAACAGGTCGCCGCGTGCCGCGACCGCGCCGGAACGTTCCCGGCCGGCCATCGGATGGCCGCCGACGTACCGCGAGGCGTCCCCGCCGCCGTCCAGGACGGCGTGCAGCACCCCGGCCTTGATGCTGGCCACATCGGTGACCGTGGCGGACGGCGCCCCCGCCAGCTCGGCGAGCACCACCGCGGCGGTGACGTCGGGCGGGGCCGCGACCACCACCAGTTCGGGTTCCGGCCGGTCCAGGCCACCGGGGCCGGGGTCGATGCGTCCGGCACCGAGGTCGCAGGCCAGTTCGCGGGCGGTCGGCGACGGATCGGCCAGCAGCACGTCGACGCCCTGGCTGCGCAGACCGAGCGCGACGCTGGTGCCGAGCAGACCGGTGCCCACCACCCGGACCACGCCGAGCGGGGTGGAACGAGGGGTCACAGCCCGACCGCGCTCATCAGGCTGCCGAGTTCGGCACCCCCGATCACCCGGGTGCGCCCGGTGCGCAGGTCGCCGAGCCGGATCGGGCCGATCTGGGTGCGCACCAGCTGCAGCACCGGGTGGCCGGTGGCCTCGAGCAGACGCCGGACGATGCGATTGCGGCCGTCGTGCAGGGTCAGCTCGAGCAACGCGGCCCCGGGCCGGACGTCGGTCACCTTGAACGCGTCGACCGTGGCCAGGCCGTCGTCCAGTTCGATGCCCGCCATCAGCCGGCGGCCCAGGTCGCGGGGCACGGCTCCCCCGCTCACCGCGACCTCTGCGAGGTACACCTTCGGCACCTGGTAGCGGGGATGGCTCAGCCGGTTGCCGAGCTCGCCGTCGTTGGTGAGCAGGATCAGTCCCTCGGTGTCGGCGTCGAGGCGTCCGACGTGGAACAGCCGCTCGGGCCGGTTCGGCAGCAGCTGGGCCAGTGACGGGCGGCCCTGCGGGTCACTCATCGCCGAGATCACGCCGACCGGTTTGTTCAGCGCCAGGGTGAGCAGTGACGAGTCGAGCTGCACCCGCAGGCCGTCCACATGCAGCACCGCACGCGCCGGATCGATGCGTACCCCGAGCTCGAGCACGGGGGCGCCGTCGACCTGCACCCGGCCCGCCAGGATCATCTCCTCGCAGGCCCGCCGCGACCCGAACCCGGCCTGCGCCAACACTTTCTGCAACCGGACGCCGTCCGGGTCGTGCACGTCGGCGGCGGCCGCTGCCGCGATCATCGCCCGCGACGGGGCGGGCCGGCCCGGACGGCGCCCGGGCCCGAAGCCCGGACCGGCACCCCTGCCGGAAGTGCTGCCGGCGGTACCGCCGGTGCGCTTGCCGGTGGCCTTGCCCGCGCCTCGGCCGGTAGCTCTTCCGCTGCCCTTGCCGGCGGACTTGCCCGCTCCTCCGCCCGCGCCCTTGCCGGTACCTCGGCCGGCGCCTCTTCCGCGGGATGCCGAGCCGGTCATGTTCCTTCTCCGAGTTCGTCCAGGGCGTCCATCTCCGGCAGGAACGGCGCCAGCGCAGGCAGTTCGTCGATCGAGGAGAGCCCGATCCGGTGCAGGAAGTGATCGGTGGTGCCGTAGAGCACCGCACCGGTCTCCGGGTCGTGACCGGCCTCCTCGACCAGGCCACGGGTGAGCAGCGTGCGCATCACCGCATCGACGTTCACCCCGCGTACGGCTCCGACACGAGCCCGGCTGACCGGTTGCCGGTAGGCGACGATGGCCAGGGTCTCCAGGGCGGCCTGGGTGAGCTTGGCGGTCTGCCCGTCGAGCAGGAACCGCTCGACCACCGGGGCGAACTCGGCCCGCGAGTAATACCGCCAGCCACCGGCCACGTGACGCAGCTGGAACCCGTGACCCGCCGCGTCGACGTCGGAGGCGAGCTCGGCGAGCAGCGCCGCCACCTGCGCGGTCGGCAGGCCCAGCGCCGAGGCCAGGGTGACCTCGTCCACGGGTTCGTCGACCACCATCAGCACTGCTTCGATCGCGGCCCGGGCACCACCGGGCAGATCGTCGAGGTTCGGTCCGTCCCCGGGCTGGCTGCCGGCCAGCTCGGCGTCCGGCTCGACGCCCGGCCCGGCGAGCGGCTCACCGGCCGGGCCGGCCTGCGCGAGGTCTGCCTCGAGCAGCTCGGACGTGGTCATGTCGGTCACGAGGATCCATCCTCCGGCACCGGAGTGGCTTCGGCGAAACCGGCGTCCTCGCTCTCGCCGCCGCCGAACTCGTCGGTGACCGAGATCTCGCCGTCCTCGCTGCCGGTCCAGCGAATGGTCAGATCGCCCAGCGGGGTGGCCTGTTCGAAGGCGACCGCCCCTTCGCGGAAGAGCTCGAGCAGGG
>DAIOVT010000346.1:0-4694 GCA_036758885.1 Kineosporiaceae bacterium | reverse complement strand
AGCACGTCGTCGATGCCGGCGGTGGCGGGCAGCACCACGGTCTCGATGCCCCGCTCGGCCATCCGGTGCGGGGTCATCGACTTGATGCCCAGGTCGATCGCAGCCACCCGGTGTCGCGGGGCACCGATCGCGGGCACCGTGTACGGCTCGGCGACGCTGACCTGTCCGGCCAGGTCGGCACCGGCCATCGGTGCCTGCGCCCGCACCTGGGCCAGCAGGTCCGGCTCGGCGGACGCGGCAGACTCGCCGGAGAAGATTCCCGCCCGCATCGCGCCGCGCTCGCGCAGGTGCCGGGTGATCGCCCGGGTGTCGACGCCGGAGATGCCGACGACCCCGGAGCCGACCAGGTCGTCGCCGAGTTCGCGGCGGGCCCGCCAGTTCGAGGCCCGGACCGCGGGATCGCGCACCACGTAGCCGGCCACCCAGATCCGCCGGGACTCGCCGTCCTCGTCGTTCATTCCGGTGTTGCCGATGTGCGGGGCGGTCATCACCACGATCTGACGGTGGTAGGAGGGATCGGTCAGGGTCTCCTGATAGCCGGTCATACCGGTGTTGAACACGGCCTCACCGAACGCGACTCCCGTTGCGCCGTAAGGGATTCCGCGCCAGGACCGGCCGTCCTCGAGGATCAGTACGGCAGCGGGGCCGTTCGTCACGAGTAGTCCTCCGTCAGTGCGTGCGGGCCGGTACCCCCCGGCCCCTCGACCAGGGCGCCGTCCAGCACCCCGGCTCGGCCGGCGTAGAAGCCGGCCACGACCGCGCCCGGCAGCTTGCGCCCGCGCAGCGGCGAGTTGCGGCCCTGGGTGGCCATCGTCTCGGGCACCACGACCGTCTGCGCGTCGGCGTCGATCAGCACCAGGTTCGCCGGCTCGCCGGCCGCGATCGGCCGGCCCTGTTCGGCGAGGCCGCCGATCCGGGCGGGCAGTACCGACATCCGTTGCGCCACACCGGCCCAGTCGATCAGGCCGGTCTCGACCATGGCCTGCTGGACCACCGACAGCGCGGTCTCCAGACCGGTCATGCCCATCGCGGCGACCGACCACTCGCAGTCCTTCGACTCCACCGGGTGCGGCGCATGATCGGTGGCGACCACGTCGATCACCCCCTCGGCCAGGCCCTGGCGAACCGCGTCGACGTCGGCGGCCGAGCGCAGCGGCGGGTTCACCTTGAACACCGGGTCGTAGCTGCGCACCAGCTCGTGGTCGAGCAGCAGATGATGCGGGGTGACCTCGGCGGTGACCGCGATGCCGCGCTCCTTGGCCCAGCGGATGATCTCCACCGACCCGGCCGTGGAGACGTGGCAGACGTGCAGCCGGGCGCCGACGTGTTCGGCCAGCAGCACGTCGCGGGCGATGATCGCCTCCTCGGCCACCGCCGGCCAGCCGGTCAGCCCGAGCCCGGCGCTGACCTCGCCCTCGTGCATCTGCGCACCCTCGGTGAGCCGGGGCTCCTGGGCGTGCTGGGCGACGAACCCGTCGAGCGACTTCACGTACTCCAGGGCCCGGCGCATGATCACCGGATCGGCAACGCACATGCCGTCGTCCGAGAACATCCGCACCGCCGCGGGCGAGGCCGCCATCGCGCCGAGTTCGGCGAGCCGCTCGCCGCGCAGTCCGACCGTCACCGCGCCCACCGGACGCACGTCCACCCAGCCGGCCCGGCGGCCGAGCCGCCAGACCTGTTCGACCACACCGGCGGTGTCGGCGACCGGGTCGGTGTTCGCCATCGCGTGCACGGCGGTGAAGCCGCCCCTGGCCGCCGCCCGGCTGCCGGAGAGCACCGTCTCGGCGTCCTCACGACCCGGCTCCCGCAGATGGGTGTGCAGGTCGACCAGCCCGGGCAGGGCGATCAGGCCCTCGCCGTCCACCACGACCGTCCCGGACGCCATCGTCGAGGCGGGGGCGGGCCGGGTGTGCACGGCCTCGATGCGTCCGGCGGCGATCTGCAGATCGACCGGGTCGCCGGCCCCGAGCGGCCGGACGCCGCGGATCAGATAGCTCGGCTCGGCCAGGCTCACAGCAGTCCTTCCTCACCGGCCGCGGGTGCGCCGGACAGCAACAGGTAGAGGGCGGCCATGCGTACCGCGACGCCGTTGGCCACCTGTTCGACGATCGTCGAGTGCACCGAGTCCGCCGCCTCGGCGCTGATCTCCAGACCGCGGTTCATCGGCCCGGGGTGCATCACCAAGGTGCGCTCACCGAGCAGGTCACGCAGCCGGCGGGCATCCAGGCCGTAGCGCCGGGAGTACTCGCGGGCGCTCGGGAAGAACGCCGAGTTCATCCGTTCCGCCTGCACCCGCAGCATCATCACCGCGTCCAGGTCACCGATCACCTCACCGGCGAGCACCTCGTCGAGGTCGTAGCTGACCTGGCACGGCCAGGTGTGCACCCCGACCGGCAGCAGCGTCGGCGGCGCCACCAGCACCACCCGCGCCCCCAACGTGTTCAGCAGCAACACGTTCGAGCGCGCCACCCGGCTGTGCAGCACGTCGCCGACCACGGCCACGGTGCGTCCGGCGAGGTCGGCACCCAGGCGCGCCGCGGAGGGGCCGGGCCCGTCCGCGGTCGCACCGACCAGGTGCCGGCGCAGGGTGAACGCGTCGAGCAGCGCCTGCGTCGGGTGCTCGTGGGTGCCGTCGCCGGCGTTGACCACCACGCCGCCGGTCCAGCCGGCGTGCGCCAGCCGGTGCGGGGCGCCGGAGGCCGGGTGCCGGATCACCACGGCGTCGGCACCCATCGCCTGCAGGGTGAGCGCGGTGTCCTTGAGGCTCTCGCCCTTCGACACGCTCGAGCCCTTGGCGGAGAAGTTGATGACGTCGGCGGAGAGCCGTTTCGCCGCGGCCTCGAAGGAGATCCGGGTCCGGGTCGAGTCCTCGTAGAAGAGATTCACCACGGTCATGCCGCGCAGGGTCGGCAGCTTCTTGATCTGCCGGCGCTGGGTGGCCGCCATCTGCTCGGCGACGTCCAGCAGGTAGACGGCTGCGTCCGGGTCCAGGTCCGCCGCGCTGAGCAGGTGCCGGGTACCCAGCCCGACGCCGCGCGGCGGCCGGATGGTGATGCCGCCCGTGATCGGGCCGGTGGCCGGGCCGGTGGTCACCGCCAGGGTCTCGACGGCGGTGGTGGGGTTCGCACCGGTCATGGCCGGCCACCTCCGATCAGCACCTCGTCGCGGCCGTCGGTCTCGGTGAGCGCGACGCTGACCCGTTCGGCCAGGCTGGTCGGCAGGTTCTTGCCCACATGGTCGGCGCGGATCGGCAGTTGCCGATGGCCCCGGTCGATCAGCACGGCGAGCCGGACGGCGCGGGGCCGGCCGTGGTCGGAGAGCGCGTCCAGCGCGGCCCGGATGGTGCGGCCGGAGAAGAGCACGTCGTCCACCAGCACGACGACCTTGTCGTCGATGCCCGCCTCGGGCAGCTCGGTGACCCCGACCGCACGGGTGGGCTGGCTGCGCAGATCGTCGCGGTACATCGTGACGTCGAGACTTCCGCAGGGCACCTCGGCGCCCTCGATGTCGTGCAGGCGCCGGGCCAGCCGGCCGGCCAGGGTCGTGCCCCGGGTCGGGATGCCGATCAGCACCAGGTCCGAGACGCCCTTGTTCCGTTCGATCACTTCGTGGGCGATCCGGGTCAACGCCCGGGCCACCTCGGCATCGTCGAGGACGACGCGCGCAGCATCCATTCGGGTCCCCTTCCCCGCCTCACAGGACGGGCTTTAAAGGAAGTTCTCCGCGGTGGTTCCGAGGCTCACCCTAACCCGCCCCGGGCAGTGCTCGTGCCCGGCACTCAGCGCAAGCGCGCGACCCGTCGGAGCGGGCCCCCACGGAAACCCTGCGTACACCCCTGCCCGGTGTGTCCGGGTTGCCGGTTTCGCGGACTGGTACCCGACATCTGCCAGCGCGCATTACCGACGGTGAAGCGGACAAAAGCGCTCATTCTGGGTCTGAGATCAAGAAAGATCGGTGTAATTTGGCGATCCGACTTGACGACGCAGATAACTCTCCGTGACCATCACGGCATGGCATCTGATTACGCACGGGCACTGGGTGCTCGCCTCCGTGCCATCCGCACGCAGCAAGGGCTGTCGTTGCACGGGGTGGAGGAGAAGTCCGAGGGCCGCTGGAAGGCGGTCGTCGTCGGTTCTTACGAGCGTGGTGACCGCGCCGTCACGGTGCAGCGGCTCGCCGAGCTCGCCGATTTCTACGGTGTGCCGGTCCAGGCGCTCCTCCCGGACGCCGCCCCCACCGGCAGCAGCGAGCCACCGCCCAAGCTGGTGCTCGACCTGGAGCGGCTGCAGTCGGTCCCGGCCGAGAAGGCCGGTCCGCTGGCCCGCTACGCGGCCACCATCCAGGGTCAGCGTGGCGACTACAACGGCAAGGTGCTCTCGATCCGCACCGACGACCTGCGCACCCTGGCCGTGATCTACGACGTACCGCCCGCGGTGCTCGCCGAACAGCTGATCGCCTGGGGAGTGCTCAACGCCGACGCCCGCCGCGCGGTCGCCGTCGACGAGTGAGCCGGCCCGTCTGACCCGAGCACCCCGGAAACAAGCACCCGGACCAAGCACCCAGAATCAGCCGAAGAGGGCACCCGCTCACGATGAGCGGGTGCCCTCTTCCGTCTTGTCTCAGAGCCCGTCTGTCCTCAGGCCGGCTTGAGTTCGGCGAGCCTGCCGAGAAGACCGTTGACGAACGCCGGG
>DAIOVT010000345.1:0-4721 GCA_036758885.1 Kineosporiaceae bacterium | reverse complement strand
TTCGACGGCGTCTCGGCCCCCTGCATCGCGGCCGGCACCGGTTCGCCCTCGGCCACGGTGACCTGGTGGTGATGGGCGGATCGTGTCAGCGCACCTGGGAGCACGCGGTGCTGAAGACGGCGCGTCCGGTCGGGCCGCGGATCAGCGTGCAGTTCCGGCCGCGCGGAGTTCGCTGAACCACCCCTGCCGGACCGACACCAGAACCGCACGCCCACCCTGCATGAGCGGCCCCCGACCCACCCGTGATCATGCAGAAGTGTTCGGGCCGCACACATCCCGCGGTGATCATGCAGAGCCGTACGAGCCACACCGTGATCATGCAGAACCGCACGCCGCACCCCCGCATGAGCACGGTGTGGTCGCGCGGTTCTGCATGATCACGGCGGGTCGGCGGATTCGGGTGGGCGGATCCGGCCGGTGGGCAGAGCTAGTTCTGGACCGCGGCCATGTCGGCGTAGCGGTCACCGCTCGCGGCAGGCACCGACTCGTCGAGTTCGGCCAGGGTCGCCTCGTCGAGGTGCAGCGCGGCGGCCGCGACGTTCTCCTCCAGATAGCGCACGCGCCGGGTGCCGGGGATCGGGACGACGTCCTCGCCCTGGGCCAGCACCCAGGCCAGAGCGACCTGTCCCGGGGTGGCCCCGAGCCGGTCGGCCACGGCGCGTACCGCCTCGACGATGGCCAGGTTGGCCTGCAACGCGTCGCCGACGAACCGGGGGTTGCTGCGCCGGAAGTCGCCGGCGTCCAGGTCGTCGGCCGAGGTGATCGCGCCGGTCAGGAAGCCCCGGCCGAGCGGCGAGTAGGGCACCAGCCCGATGCCCAGCTCACGAAGCGTCGGCAGGATCTCGGTCTCGATGTGCCGGGTCCACAGCGAGTACTCGGTCTGCAGGGCCGTGATCGGGTGCACGGCGTGCGCCCGGCGGATGGTCTGCGCCGACGCCTCACTGAGCCCGAGGTGCCGCACCTTGCCCGCAGTGACCAGTTCGGCCATCGCCCCGACGGTCTCCTCGATCGGCACCGAGGCGTCGACCCGGTGCTGGTAGTAGAGGTCGATGTGATCGACCCCGAGCCGGCCCAGGCTCGCGTCGCAGGCGGACCTGACGTACTCGGGGCTCCCGTTGATCATGCGCGCGGTGGCGTCGGTGGCATCCCGGACGATGCCGAACTTGGTGGCCAGCACCACCTGGTCGCGCCGTCCGGCGATGGCCGAGCCGACCAGCTCCTCGTTGGTGAACGGACCGTACATGTCGGCGGTGTCGAGCAGGGTCACGCCGAGGTCGAGGGCGCGGTGAAGGGTGGCGATCGCGCCGGCCTCGTCGGTGGAGCCGTAGAAGTCAGACATGCCCATGCATCCCAGGCCCATGGCCGAGACGTTCAGGGCCGACCCGGAACCGAGTACACGGGTCGGCAGGGCAGCAGCGCTGTTGTCGTTCGTCGTCATGACCAACAGCCTGGTTCCTGGAGTGCGCTCCAGGTCAAGCGCACCCTCAGGCGGAGGCCGGCATGCTCGTTCGCGTCTCGTAGATCGCGATCTTGTCGTTGATCGCCTCGAGGTGCTCGGTGACCGCGGCGAGCTCGGCGATCACCTGGTCACGATGCGTCCGGAGCAGGTCGAGCCGGGCGCGCTCGTTGCCCTCCCCGGCCCGGCACAGCTCGGTGTACTCGCGGACGGCGCGGATCGGCATTCCGGTGGCGCGCAGCCGGGTGAGCATCGAGAACCAGTTCAGGTCGGCCTCGGTGTAGCGGCGATGCCCGCTGAGCGTGCGGTCGGGGGCGGTCAGCAGCAGACCGTCGCGTTCGTAGTAGCGCAGGGTGTCGATGGACAGCCCGAGCCGGTCGGCCGCCTCGGCGATCGAGTAGGACGCACCGGCAGGCCCGGCCGAGTTGTTCGCCATTCCCCAAGCATCACCCCCGCAGGGTGGCCCGGGTCAAGCGACCGTGCGGTGATACAGCTCCTCCTCGGGGATCTGACCGGAACTGCCGTCGCCTCCCCAGGTGTGCGGACGCCACAGCTGCGAACGCTGAAAAGCCTTGCCGCAGTGGGCGAATATCGTGTCGATGTCGACGACCACGGCGAGCAGGGGGCGATGGCCCTTGACGACGAGTTGGTCGAACCACGGGGCGTCGCTGACCAGCCGGGCACGGCCGTTGATGCGCAGCGTCTCGCCACGACCCGGGACGACGAAGATCAGACCGACGTGCGGGTTCTGCAGGATGTTGAAATAGCCGTCCCCGCGCCGGTTCCCGGGCCGTTCGGCGATCACGAGGGTGTGCTCGTCGAGCACATGGGCCAGCGCGCCGGCCGGATCGCCCTTGGGCGAGACGTCGCAGTCGCCCGCGGCGTTCGCGGTGGCGATCATGCAGAACGGGGACGCCGCCAGCCATTCGCGATCGCGCTCGCTGAGCGCCCTCCGCTCCTTGGTCAGCACCAGTTCGCTGGGCGTTCCGAGCAGGGCACGCAACTGGGTGGCGTCGGTGATTGCGTGTTCACTCATGCGACCACCATAAGGACGCATCCCTCGGTTCCGGCGAACCTGCCGGGCTCACCCCGGCCTACGGGCTGAGGTCTGCGGTGCGCCACCGGGTGGGACGCAACGTGAACAGACCCTCTGCGGGCACGGAGTCGACAAAACCCTGCACCGCCTCGGCCGGCAGATACCTCGTCGCCATCCGCCGGCTGTGCTCATGACTGGCCGGAAACTCCTCGCCCAGTTCGCATTCCACCGAGACGTAGGTGAGCCGAGGCGTCACCGTGTCGACCACGAGCGTGCATCTGCCCGATGCCCGCAGCACCCTCGCCTTGAACGATTCCGGCGGAGTCACGATGTAGATGTCGCCGCCGGGCGAATAGTCGTACCAGATCGGCACGGCCAGCGGTGCGTGCCCGGGCCGGTCGATGGCGATCACCGCGACATTCGGCTCGGCGAGCAGGGCCTGGGCGGCCTCAGTACTGAGTTCCATGGCCCGAACCTACGCGCCGCCACCGACAACCGGCACCCGACAACTGGCACCCACCGCACACCTGCCAGGCCCATCAGGACCGGTAGAGCTTCTCCTCGTACGAGGGGCCGTAGTACTGCTCGAGATCGGCGAGCGACTCCCCGGGACGTTCCAGGGTGTGCGCGATGACCGGCCTGGACGGGACGTCGCCGAAGCGGGGATCGGACCAGGTCTGCGGCTTCCACAACGCCGAGCGCAGAAAGGCCTTGCCGCAGTGGTGGAAGACCTGGTCGATGTCGACGACCACGGCGAGCAGCGGGCGATGGCCCTTGACCACCATCTCGCCGAACCAGGGCGCGTCGCGGACCAGCCGGGCCCGGCCGTTGATCCGCAACGTGTCGGTGCGTCCTGGGATGAAGAAGATCAGGCCGACATGGGGGTTGGCCAGGATGTTGCGGTAGCCGTCGGCGCGGCGGTTGCCCGGACGCTCGGCCACCGCGATCGTGCGCTCGTCGAGGACGTGCGCCAGCCGCCCCGCAGGGTCGCCCTTCGGCGAGACGTCGCACGCCCCGTCCTGGCCGGACGTCGCGATCAGCGCGAACGGGGACGCCGCGAGCCACTGCCGGTCGAGCTCGTGCAGCGACGTACGCTCCTTGTTCAGCGCCGCCTCTGCAGGCTCGCCCAGCAGGGCCCGCAGCTGGGACTCGTCGACGATCAGTTGCTCATCCATGACAACGACAGTAGGCGAGCCGCCGATCACCCGGTCACGGCTGACCGATCACAGCTGCCCGGTCAAACCCGTCTGGTCAAACCCGCCCGGTCACAGCAGCGCGACGGCCGGGTCGGCGAGGATCGCCGCCACGTCGGCGAGCGCCTTGCTCGCCTGCTCGCCGTCGACCACCCGGTGATCGACGCTCAGCGACAGCTGCATCACCTGCCGCGCAACGACTTTGCCTCGATGCACCCAGGGGCGTTCGATGGCGCGGCCCACCGCCAGGATCGCCGACTCGCCCGGGTTGATGATCGGGGTACCGCCGTCGACACCGAACACCCCGACGTTGGTCACCGTGATCGTGCCGCCGGTGAACGCGCTCGGCGCCGTCCGGCCGGCCCGGGCGGTGACCGCGAGTTCGCTGATCGCCGCAGCCAGATCGAGCAGGCCGAGTTGATCGGCGTCCGGGATCACCGGCACCACGAGACCGCGGGGCGTCGCCGCCGCGACCCCCAGGTTCACGTAGTGCTTGGTGACGATCTCACCGGCCTCGGCGTCGAAGGCGACGTTCAGTTCGGGGTTGCGGTGAAGCGCGATCATCAGCGCCTTGCAGACCACCGCGAACGGGCCGATCCGCACCTCACCCAGGTCACGTCGCTCGCGTAACTGCTTGACCAGCTTGACGGTTCGGGTGACGTCGACATCGAGCCAGACGGTGACGTGGGGTGCCGTGAAGGCACTGGCGACCATCGCCTCAGCGGTCATCCGGCGCACACCCTTGACCGGCACCCGGGTCTCCCGGCCGATCGAGGCGGTCGCAGCGAGAGGTCCGGCCGGCTGCGGGGCACGTGCGGCCGCCTGGACGTCGTCGCGGGTGATCACCCCGTCGGCCCCGGTCGGGACGATCGTCGCCAGATCGAGCCCCAGGTCACGGGCGAGCTTGCGGACCGGTGGCTTGGCAAGCGTCCGGACGCCGGACCCGCCGGCCGGCCGGCCGGCCGGCGGCGGCACGGCCGCCGGTTGCTGCGCCGGTTGTCTGATCACCGGCGCCTGGGGCTGCGGAACCGGCTGC
>DAIOVT010000344.1:0-4725 GCA_036758885.1 Kineosporiaceae bacterium | reverse complement strand
CCGGGTGAACCAGGACAGCTACCTGGTGCTGGTGCCGGGCATGTCGAAGACGTTCCACTTCCGGATCACCCTGGTCGAGCAGATCGGCCCGTAGCGGTTCAGCCGGGATCGGACTCGTGCCCCGAGCGCAGCAGCCCGCGGTAGGCCTCGCTCGGGTTGATCTTGCCGGAGACCACCCGGTAGATCTCCTCGCTGATCGGCATCGGCACCCCGTACCGCACGGCCAGTTCGTGCACGGTCACCGACGTCTTCACGCCCTCGGCCACCATGTGCATCTCGTCGAGGATCTCCTGCAGTGCGCGGCCCTTGCCGAGCTGCTCACCGACGTACCGGTTGCGGCTGTGCGGGCTGACACAGGTCGCGATCAGGTCGCCCATGCCGGCCAGGCCGGCGAAGGTGGCCGGCTCACCGCCCATCGCCACGCCGAGCCGGGTCAGCTCGGCCAGGCCCCGGGTGATCACCGCCGCCCGGGTGTTGTCCCCGGTGCTCAGGCCCTGGGCCATGCCGGTGGCGATCGCGATCACGTTCTTCAGCGCGCCACCGATCTCGCAGCCGGCCACGTCGTGGTTGGTGTAGATCCGGAACAGGGGCGAGCTGAGCACCCGCTGGATCTCCCGGGCCACCCCGAGGTCGGCCGTGGCGATCACGCTCGCCGCGGCGTCCCCGGCGATGATCTCCTTGGCCACGTTCGGCCCGGTCAGCACACCGGCCGGATGTCCCGGCAGCAGCTGTGTGGTCACCTCGGTCATCCGCAGCAGGCTGCCCTGCTCGAAACCCTTGGCCAGGCTGACCACCGGGATCCACGGCCGCAGGTCGGGCTTGGCCAGCTCCAGGGTGGCCCGGAAACCCGCCGTCGGAACCCCGACGAAGAGCACGTCGGCGCTCGCCACCGCCTCACCGAGGTCGGTGGTCGCCCGCAGCCCGGAAGGCAGGTCGTGCCCCTCCAGGTACCGGCTGTTCCGGTGCCGGGTGTTGACCTCCTCGACCGTCTCGGGGCTGCGCGCCCACAGCGTGGTCGAGTTCTTGCGCGCGGCCAGTGCCGCCACCGTGGTGCCCCACGAACCCGCGCCCAGCACAGTTACGTTCATCGGGACATCCAATCCGGTGATTACCGAATTTGTCACCGGCGCAACCCGCTACCGACCCGTTGATCCGGTTTAGCCTCGTCGAGTGAGCCCGACCCACGTCCGGCTGTTGGCGGCCGAGCGCGCAGAACTGGTGCCACTGCTGCGCCAGATCGCCGAGAACGCACCGCTCGACTTCGATCGGCTGACCGTGCTGCCGGGATGGTCGGTGCGCGACGTCGTGGCCCATTGCGGTGCGGTGCTGACCCGCGCCGGCAAGGGGACGATGCACTCCTTCAGCCCGCAGGACAACCAGTGCGACGTCGACGAGCGGCGTTCCTGGACGCTCGCCGAACTGCTCGCCGAGCTCGAGGCGGGCTACGACCTCGCGGCGTCCCAGCCGGACGCGGCCCAGGCCGCGCTCGGGGTCTGGATCCACGGCGGTGACATCCGCGAGGGCCTGAACACCCCCGGCCCCTATGTGCACGACGGTCTGCCCGAGGCGGTCACGCTGCTGGTCGAACGGTCGGTGATCCGTGGCGTGCCACCGATCGACGTCACCCTGGTCGACGCGATCGAGAACGGTCTGGAGACGGCGCAGGTCTGTCTCGGCGATCCCACCCAGGAGGCGATCGGCTGGCTGCGGGTGGACGTCGCCGGGTTGTTCCGGCTGGTCGCCGGGCGCCGTCCGGAACTGGTCGAGCGGGAGTCGGTGGACGTCGAGATGGACTCGCTGCGGATGTTCGGCTGACCGGCCGGCGGGGGCGGCGGTCCGTCGCCCGGGTATCTGATTTCGCGGCACCCTGATCTGCCGTGTACCCTCGCCACGGCACCTAACGCAGTACCCGCCCCAGTAGCTCAGTCGGCAGAGCGTCTCCATGGTAAGGAGAAGGTCTAGGGTTCGATTCCCTACTGGGGCTCTCCGGTCCACCACGCTCCGGCGTGGACGGACCGGTCCCGGCGGAGTAGCTCAGACGGTAGAGCAAGCGGCTCATAATCGCTGTGTCGTGGGTTCAAGTCCCGCCTCCGCTACCCGACACCCCTCGCGAGATCCGCACGAGAGAAGGCAGCAGCATCGTGGCCAGCAAGTCCCAGGACGTGCGTCCCAAGATCACCATGGCGTGCACGGAGTGCAAGGAGCGCAACTACATCACGCGGAAGAACCGGCGCAACGACCCGGATCGTATGGAGCTTGCGAAGTTCTGCCCGCGCTGTGGCAAGCACACCGCACACCGCGAGACCCGCTGACCCCTGATCAGCCTTGCTGAACCGGCTCTGACCTGGGCCGATCCTCAGTTGTAGTCCGTCGCGCAGGCCGCCTCCACCTCGGTGGAGGCGGCTTTTGTCACGTCGGACGGGCTAGGAACCGGTACCCGCTGGTGGCAGTCTCGCCCGTCGGAGCCGGTCCTGGCCGATAAAAGGCCCGGGGGTCACCTGGGCGATTGAGGAGAAGTGATGAGCAAGCTGAGCGACCGATTGAACGACCGTGTTGCCGTGGTGACCGGATCGGGCCGCGGCATCGGCCGGGCGACGGCTCTGCGACTGGCCGCGGACGGCGCCGCCGTCGTGGTGAACGACCTGGACGAGTCGGTCGCCAACGAGGTGGTCAAGGAGATCCAGGACGGCGGCGGCCGGGCGATCGCGGTGGTCGGCAACTGCGCGGTACGCGCGGACGCCGACCGGCTGCTCGCCGGTGCCGCCGAGGAGTTCGGCAAGGTCGACATCCTGGTGAACAACGCCGGGACCACCCGCGACAAGATCTTCCACACCCTGGACGAGGACTCGTTCAACCTGGTGCTGGACGCCAGCCTGCGTACCACCTTCAACGCCTGTCAGGCGGCGATGCCGTACATGCGCCAGCCGGCCAAGAACGAGATCGCCGAGCGGGGCACCCCGGCCTACCACCGCAAGATCATCAACACCTCCTCGCTGGTCGCCTTCACCGGCAACATCGGGCAGTTCAACTACACCGCGGCCAAGGGCGCGATCCTGTCGATCACCAAGACCCTTGCGCTCGAGCTCGGCCCGTTCTGGATCAACGTGAACGCGGTCGCGCCCGGGTTCGTCGAGACCCGGCTCACCGCGGCACACGGTTCGGCCAGCCACCAGGCCACCGGTCTGGGCATCCCCGAGGAGGCGCGCCGCAACGTGCTCACCACGATCAGCATGGGCCGGCTCGGCCAGCCCGAGGACATCGCCAAGGTCACCGCCTTCCTGGCGGGTCCGGATTCCGATTACGTCAGCGGCGTTACGATTCCGGTCAACGGTGGCGCGTACGGCGGTATGGGCTGACCCGCCCCCACCGTGGCTGCTGATTGGCAGCTGATGACCTGCTGATGGCCTGCTGGATTCCGGGATCGAGGAGCACGAGTGGCGGCAGATCCGTCCTACGCCGGGAGGGTCTACCCTCCCGGGCCCGGGTACGAGGTGGCCCGGGAGAAGATCGCCGAGTTCGCGGCGTCCATCGGTAGCGCCGACCCGGCGCACACCGATCCGGAGGCGGCGCGGGCGCTGGGCCACTCCGACGTGATCGCCCCGCCGACGTTCGCGGTGATCATCGCCCAGCGGTGCGAGGCGCAGTACGTCGACGACCCGGCCGCGGGGATCGACTTCTCCCGGGTGGTGCACGGCGCGGCGAAGTTCGTGCACCACCGTCCGATCGTGGCCGGAGACGTGCTGGTGCCGACCCTGCACGTCGACAGCGTGCGCTCCCGGGGCGGCAACGACATGATCGGCACCCGGGTGGAGATCGCGGACGGCGCCGGCGCCGCGGTCGCCTCGGTCACCTCGCTGTTGGTGGTGCGTGCCGGATGAGCGAGACCACCGAGACCACCGGGCGGGCGACCGGGCCCGATTTCGCCTCGGTCGCGGTCGGCGACCAGCTCGAGCCTCGCGAGTTCACCCTGCGCCGGGCCGATCTGGTCAGGTACGCCGGGGCGAGCGGCGACTTCAACCCGATCCACTGGAACCGGCGCACCGCGGTGGCGGTCGGCCTTCCCGACGTGATCGTGCACGGCATGCTCTCGATGGCCACCGCGGGCCGGCTGGTCACCGACTGGTGCGGCGACCCCGGCGCGGTGCTCGAGTACAGCACCAGGTTCACCGGGGTGGTCCCGGTGCCGGACGACGACCAGGGCATCGTGCTCGAGGTCACCGGTGTCGTCTCGGCCAAGGACGACGACAACCGCACGGTCCGCGTCGACCTGACCGCCGGTTGCGGCGAGATCAAGGCGCTCGGCCGGGCGCGGGCCGTCGTCCGGCTGCGCTGACCCGATCCTCCGGGTTCTGCACGTTGGCAACGGCCGGTGTCGAGCTGAGTTGTCGTGAGGTGCCGGTCGGCGCGCGCGCCGACCGGAGACCTCGCTGGTCAGCGGCTAGGTTGTCCACGTGAGTGACAAGTGAGTGATTCGTCCACCGGCCGAACGGAGGATCCCGAAGTGTCTGCGGACCTGGCGGCGCTGACCACCCTGCGGGTCGGCGGTCCCGCCGCCGCCCTGCACAGCGTCGCCACCACCGACCAGCTGATCGAGGCCGTCTCCCGCGCGGATTCCGACGGGGTTCCGGTGCTGGTGCTCGGCGGCGGGTCGAACCTGCTGATCGGTGACGACGGCTTTCCCGGCACCGCCGTGCACGTGCAGACCCGAGGCGTCGAGTTGCTCAG
>DAIOVT010000343.1:0-4728 GCA_036758885.1 Kineosporiaceae bacterium | reverse complement strand
GTGTCGGCGTCGAAGGTCCAGTGCGGCAGGTAGGTGCCCTTGAGGGTCTCCGCCGCGCCGACCTTCTTCAGCTTGCCGGGCGCGAACGGACGGCTCTTCACCCAGGCCCGGATCGCCTCCTGCGCGCCGCTGCGGTCGATCCCGAACGGGACGACGCCCTCGGGCACGATCTGCTCCTGCGGGTCGACCTGGGCGACGATCGGGGTGCCGCAGAACGAGCAGATCGTGGACAGGTCGTCACTCTCGATCGACGCCCCGCAGCGTGGGCAGGTGAGGGTGTGCGCCGCCACCAGCCCGGTGGGCTTGATCGGCGACGACTGCCAGGCGATGAAGTCGTGCTCGTCGATCGTGTTGTCGTACTGCGCGCCCTGGGCCGCGCCGTCCGGGCCACCGTCCGCGCCGCTGCCGGTATCGGCGACCGCCTGCTCGTAGCCGCAGTAGGGGCAGCGCAGGGCCGCCGTCCCCGGGGCGTACTCGAGGCGGGCACCGCACTTGGCGCAGGGGAAGTAGTGCAGTTGCGGCGCCGGCGAATCCGATTGCGTCACTGCTGCATCACTGCGCAGTGCTGGACTGTCCGTCGCTCGCCGAGCCGCCGCCCGCGGCAGCGTCGCCCGAGCCCGGTGCGGACGGTGCCGACGGTGCGTCCGCCGATCCGGCCGAGTCCGGCGCGGGGTCGCTGGTCGCGGCCGGGGCGGGTGCCGCTGCCGGGGCTCCCGGGGCGGCGGGGGGCAGTGGCGGCGGGGCGATCGACAGCACCGGGGCCAGGGCGGCGATCTCGGCGGCGGGCTGCCAGTTGTCCATGCCCGCGGTCCAGACCAGGGTCTGCGGCGAGAGCTCGCCGGAACTCACTTTGGCGGGCAGGTCGGGCCCGGTGAACGGTCCCTGCTGCTGGCCGTCGACGCCGAGGTACCACTGCTGCACCGGCACCGGCGGGGGAGCGGCCGCCTGGCCGGCAGGCTGCTGGGCCGCCGGTCCGGAGCTGCCGCCGGGGCGCAGCCGCTCGGCCATCTGCTGGCCGACGGCGATGCCCACGCCCATGCCGATGCCGTCGGCGCCGCC
This sequence comes from Kineosporiaceae bacterium, assembly GCA_036758885.1. Lineage (GTDB taxonomy): Bacteria > Actinomycetota > Actinomycetes > Actinomycetales > Kineosporiaceae > DAIOVT01. The sequence continues at coordinate 3,669 of DAIOVT010000343.1, read as the reverse complement.
ACCGCCCGGGTTCTGGGCCGCGTCCTCGATCGCCTGGGCGGTCTGGAACTTCGTGTACTGGTCGAGGTCTCCGACCACGCCCATCTGGGTGCGCTTGTCCAGCGCCTCCTCGACCTCCGGCGGCACCGAGATGTTCTCGATGATGAAGTTCGTGATGGTGATGCCGAGGTTGGACAGGTCCTCGGAGAGCACGCCGGCGATCCGCTGGCCGATGTTCTGCTGCTGTGCGGAGAGGTCGAGCAGGGAGACGCCCGAGGTGGCCAGCGCCGTCCCCAGCTTCGAGACGATCATCTGGCGGAGGTAGTCGGAGACCTCCTCGGTGCGGAACTGCGGGTCGGTGCCGACCAGCTCGGTGAGCAGCTTGGCCGGGTCGGTGACCCGCATCGCGTAGGCGCCGAAGGCGCGCAGGCGGACCATGCCGAACTCGGAGTCGCGCACGATCACCGGGTTCTGGGTACCCCACTTGAGGTCGGTGAACTGGCGCAGGTTGACGAAGTAGACCTCGGCCTTGAACGGCGACTCGAACCCGTACGGCCAGCTCTTCAGCGTGGTCAAGACCGGCATGTTCTGGGTGGAGAGGGTGTGCGTGCCGGCCTGGAAGGTGTCGGCGATCTTGCCCTCGTTGACGAACACCGCTGCCTGACCCTCGCGGACGATCAGCTTGGCGCCCATTTTGATCTCGTTGTCGTGACGAGGGAATCGCCACACCAGGGTGTCGCGACTGTCGTCCAACCATTCGATGATGTCGATGAACTCGCCACGGATCATGTCCATGAGTCCCATGCGGTTGCCTCCCTGCTCGCCGGCTCGCCGGCGTGTGCGGCGTCTGGCAGTAGTCGTGACCACCAGGTCGCTGCGCAGCCTAGTCGGTCTCGATCTTCCGTCCAGGTTCTCAGCTGAGAGTGACTCCCGGGCAGCCGCCCCGGTTCCCGGATCGCGGCGTTCGGCACGGTTCGGCCGCGTCGCGGCACGGCCTGTCGGTGGGCCGACCTAGACTGTCGGCACACCGGATCGCTGAACGCGTCGGCCTCCGTCGTCCCCAGATCCGCAGCCCTCCGGCCGGTCCCAGATCGGTCCGAGATCGGTCCGACTCCGGCCCGGTCGCCCGGGCTCGGCGAAGGGGAGGGTGGCTTCCCCAGGTCTGTTGCGGTTGCAGTGCCGGCAATTGTGATGTGCTCGCCGGGCATGCCCGGCGAGCGGTCCGGTTGCCAAGACAAGAGAGTGGGAGGACGGCGACGCATGCCATCGGGTGAGTCCGGAAAAGGCGATTCCTTCGTGCATCTGCACGTGCACACCGAGTACTCGATGCTGGACGGCGCGGCCAAGATCGACGATCTTTTCGCCGAGGCGGCCCGGATGGGCATGCCGGCCCTGGCCACCACCGACCACGGGTACGTCTTCGGGGCCTACGAGTTCTGGAAGAAGGCCAAGAAGCACGGCGTGAAGCCGATCGTCGGCGTCGAGGCCTACCTGACCCCGGGCACCGCCCGGCAGGACCGCACCCGGGTGCGCTGGGGTGAGGTCGGCGACGACGTCTCCGGTGGTGGCGCCTACACCCACCTGACCCTGCTCGCGGAGAACACCGCGGGCATGCACAACCTGTTCCGGATGTCCTCACGGGCCTCGCTGGAGGGGCACTTCTACAAACCGCGCATGGACCGGGAACTGCTGAACACCCACGCCAAGGGGCTGATCGCCACCACCGGCTGCCCCGGTGGCGAGGTGCAGACCCGGCTGCGGCTGGGGCAGTACGAGGCGGCACGCGACGCCGCTGCCGAGTTCCGCGACATCTTCGGCGCAGAGAACTACTTCTGCGAACTGATGGACCACGGCCTGCCGGTGGAGAAGCGGGTCCGCGACGACATCCTGCGCCTGGCCCGGGATCTCGATCTGCCGCTGCTGGCCACCAACGACCTGCACTACACCCGCCCCGAGGACGCGCAGGCGCACGCGGTGCTGCTCTGCGTGCAGTCCGGGTCGACGCTCGCCGACCCGAAGCGGTTCAAGTTCGAGGCCGACGACTTCTATCTCAAGTCGCCGGCCGAGATGCGCCAGGTCTGGCGCGACTTCCCCGAGGCCTGCGACAACACCCTGCTGATCGCGCAGCGCTGCGAGGTCGAGTTCTCCGAGGGCGAGGGGCAGTACATGCCCCGGTTCCCCTGCCCCGAGGGCGAGGACGAGCAGTCCTGGTTCATCAAGGAGGTCGAGACCGGGCTGCACCGGCGCTACCCGACGGGCATCCCGCCCGAGGTGCGCAAGCAGGCCGAGTACGAGACCGAGGTGATCACCTCGAAGGGCTACGCGGGTTACTTCCTCGTGGTCGCCGACTTCATCAACTGGGCGAAGGAACACGGCATCCGGGTCGGCCCGGGCCGCGGTTCGGGCGCCGGGTCGATGTGCGCCTATGCGATGCGGATCACCGACCTCGACCCGCTGCAGCACGGCCTGATCTTCGAGCGGTTCCTCAACCCCGAACGTATGTCGATGCCCGACTTCGACGTCGACTTCGACGAGCGTCGCCGGGGCGAGGTGATCCGCTACGTCACCGACCGCTACGGCGACGACCGGGTCGCCCAGATCGTCACCTACGGCACGATCAAGGCCAAGCAGGCGCTCAAGGACGCCGGCCGCGTCCTGGGCTACCCGTTCGCCCTCGGTGAGCGGATGACCAAGGCGATGCCGCCCGCGGTGATGGGTAAGGACATCCCGCTCTCCGGGATCTTCGACCCGGCCCACCCCCGGCACAAGGAGGCCGAGGAGTTCCGCCAGCTGCACGACTCCGACGCCGATGTGTCCCGGGTGGTCGAGACCGCCCGGGGGCTGGAGAACCTGAAGCGGCAGTGGGGCGTGCACGCGGCCGGCGTGATCATGTCGAGCGAACCGCTGGTCGACCTGATCCCGATCATGCGCCGCGAGCAGGACGGCCAGATCATCACACAGTTCGACTACCCGACGTGTGAGTCGCTCGGGCTGGTCAAGATGGACTTCCTCGGCTTGCGCAACCTGACGATCCTCGACGACGCGCTGGTCAACGTGAAGGCCAACCGAGACGTCGACATCGATCTGGACGCGCTGTCCAAGGACCCGACCGATCCCGAGACCTACAAACTGCTCGGCCGCGGCGACACCCTGGGCGTCTTCCAGTTCGACGGTGGCCCGATGCGGTCGCTGCTGCGGCTGATGCAGCCCGACAACTTCGAGGACATCTCCGCCGTCGGCGCCCTCTACCGGCCCGGGCCGATGGGCGCCGACTCACACACCAACTACGCGCTGCGCAAGAACAACAAGCAGCCGATCACGTACATGCACGATGATCTGGCCGAGGCGCTGGAACCGATCCTGGGCACCACCTACGGCCTGATCGTGTACCAGGAACAGGTCATGGAGATCGCCCAGAAGCTCGCGGGCTACACCCTCGGCAAGGCCGACCTGCTCCGCCGCGCGATGGGCAAGAAGAAGCGTGAGGTACTCGACGCCGAGTACGTCGGGTTCGAGAAGGGCATGCTCGAGCGCGGTTTCAGCGCCGCCTCGATCAAGGCGCTGTGGGACGTTCTGGTGCCGTTCTCCGACTACGCCTTCAACAAGGCGCACTCGGCCGCCTACGGTCTGGTCTCGTACTGGACGGCGTACCTCAAGGCGAACTTCCCGGCCGAGTACATGGCCGCCCTG
>DAIOVT010000342.1:0-4735 GCA_036758885.1 Kineosporiaceae bacterium | reverse complement strand
CGGGCCCTGGCCTCGGGCGCCCACGGCGCGCCGCTGCTGCTGCACTGCGTCAGCCGCGGGGTCAGCGCCGCGCCGGGCACCACCACCGAGTACAGCGTGACCGGTGCGGCGGTGCACGAATTCGACCTGGTGCCGTGGCTGCTCGGCTCCCCGGTGGTCGAGGTCTGCTGGCTGCCTCCACGGGCGAGCACCGAGGTGACCGGCATGCAGGATCCTCAGCTCACCCTGCTGCGCACGGCGGACGGCGCGCTGACCACCCTCGAGGTGTTCCTCAACGCGCGCACCGGTTACGACATCAGATGCGAGGTGGTGACCGAGCGCGGGTCGCTCTCGCTGGCCGAGCCCGTGCGACTGGTCGTCGACGGCCCGCTCACCCGGTCCACCGGCTACGCGGCCGACTGGCGTCCCCGGTTCGCCGACGCCTACCGCCTGCAGTCGCAGGCCTGGATCGACGGCATCGCCACCGGGCCGAACAGCGCCGCGACCCCGGGCGCGCGGCCCGCTTCGGGCCGTGACGGGCTGGCCGCCGCCGCGGTGTCCGACGCGGTACTGACATCAATGCGCTCCGGCGGCCGATGGACACCCGTCGAGACACCCGTGCCCGCGACCCGGCCTCGCGGCGGCGGAGCACTCCGATGACGGCGGCACTGCCCACGCCACGCACCCCCGACCCGATGCTCGCCCCGAGCCTGCGCTGGGGAGTGATCGGCAGTGGCTGGATCGTCGATCGGTTCGTCACCACGGTTCGGGAGAACACCACCCAGCAGGTGGTAGCCCTCGGCTCACGGGACGGCGCCCGGGCCCGCGCGGTGGCCGATCGGCTCGGGATCCCGACCGCGTACGGCAGCTATCAGGAACTCGCCGCCGACCCCCGGGTCGACATCGTCTACGTGGCCACGGGGCATGCCGATCACCTGCCCTGCGCCCGGATCTCGCTGGCCGCCGGGAAACACACGCTGGTGGAGAAACCGTTGGCGATCAACGCTTTCGAGGCGAAAGAACTGGTCGCGCTGGCACGCGAGAAGGGGGTGTTCTGCGCCGAGGCGTTGTGGAGCTTCTTCCTGCCGCGCTACGACGTCGTCCGGCAGATCCTCGAGCAGGGACTGCTCGGCGACGTCCACACGGTCCTGGCCGACAACGGCGAGGCCTTCGCCCCGGACCATCGCATTCTGCGGGCCGACGCGCTCGGCGGCCCGATGCTCGACCTGGGCACCTATCCGATCTCGCTGGCCACCTGGGTGCTCGGTGCACCCCGGTCCGTCGTGGCCGCGAGGCGGCCCCACCCGGCCGGCGTGACCGGTCAGGTGGGTGCCGTGCTCGGCGACGTCTCGGGCAACCAGGCGGTCGTGCACGCCAGCGTCCTCGGCGACACCCCGGTGACCGCGAGCATCGCCGGCTCGAAGGGATTCCTGTTCCTCCCCGGGCCGTTCTACCAGCCCGGCGACGTGCTGCTGACCCTGCACGGCGCCTCGACCGTGGTGCACACCGAGCCCCGGATCGGTCACCGGGGACTCTTCTACGAGGCCGCCGAAGTGGCGCGCTGCGTCGCCGCCGGACTCGCCGAGACGCCGTTGCGTCCGTTGGCCGACTCGATCACCACGCTGCGGGCGATGGACGCCGTCCAGCAGTGCTGCACCGATCGCTGACGGTCTCGGACACGGCTCCTGATCCGCCTCAGCCGTTGCGCCGCATCAGCACCACGCCGTCGTCCAGCATCGCCTGCTCGCCGGTCGGCGAGGTGGCCTCCCGGGCCCGGGTCTCGCAGCGCACGACGGTCCACTCGGCGGGATCGAGGGCGAGTTGCTCCACCTCCTGCTCCGGGGACAGGAAGACATGATTGCCGTGACCGTGCCCGTGCTGGTGACCTGACTGGTGGCCGGACTGCTCACCGTCGTGCCCGGCGGGCGGGCCGGCCGAGCCGTTGCGGCTCATCGTCCGGGCGGCCTGCTCACGCATCGACTGGTCGGCCCACGGCGGGAAGTCGGCGTGGGTGACGATCAACAGGTGACCGCCCGGTGCGATCATGCCGGCCAGCCGTTGCAGGACCTGCTGCCGGGAGAACGAGACCGGCGAGTGCAGGAAGCTCGCGGTGATCAGATCGAAACGCTCCTCGCTCGTCCACTCCGAAAGATCGGCCGCGACGAAATCGAGCGTCTCCGGGCCGACACCGGCCGCCCGGGCCGCCTCGCCCGCCTTCCGTGCGGCGTTCGCCGAGATGTCGACACCCGTTGTCCGCCAACCGTTCCGGGCCAGCCAGATGGCGTCGGCGCCCTCGCCGCTGCCGACGTCCAGGGCCCGGCCACGGGGCAACTCCTGCGCCGCGTGGACCATCGACGAGTTCGGGTTGCCCGACCAGGTGTGGTTCTCGCCGCCGTACCGGTTCTCCCAGTAGTCGACCGGTGCGATCTCCGGCCAGGAGGCGCTGTCGGCGACGGCATCGTCGAAGTCCTCGGTGACCAGGGCCATGTTCACCACCGCGCCGGTGAACGAGCCGGCGCCGACCGAGACGGCGACGTTGGCCGCCGGGTTCACCACGTTGCCGATCGCCCAGATCCGCTCGGCCGAGGTCTTTCCGGTCGGATCGACCTCGATGAAGCTGCCCATCGGGTTCTCTGCGCGGGTGAGATCGAGATGCTGCAGGAAGGAGTCGTGCGGCTCGGACGCCGCGGCGACGAAGATCGCCTCGATCGGCACCTCCTCGCCCGCCGCGGTACGCACCGCGCTGATGGCGGTGCCCTCCCCCACGACCTCGACCACCGGGCTGGAGACCAGGCGGACGCCGCGCGCGGTGAGCCGCTGCTCGACCTCGGCCGGCACCGGTGCGATCGCCGCGGTGAAGACCACGAGCTGGTCGCTCCACTGCCGGATCAGCTCGGCCTGGTGCAGGCCCATCGGCGAGGTGATCAGCACGCCGAGCTTCTTGTCGCGCACCTCCCAGCCGTGGCAGTACGGGCAGTGCAGCACCGAGGTGCCCCAGCGCTCGGCGAGGCCGGGCACGTCGGGCAGCCGGTCGGCGAGCCCGGTCGCCACGATCAGCTGCCGGCCGCGCAGCGAGGCACCTTCGGCGAGTTGGACGCCGACGCCGCGCTCGTCCGGCTGAACCTTCTCGACCGTGCCGGCGAGGAACTCGACCCCGTACCCGGCGGCCTCCGCCCGACCGAGCTCGAGCAGTTTCGCGGGGTCGAGTCCGTCGTGCCCCAGAAACCCGTACATGTGCTCGGCGAACCGGTTCCGCGGGCTGCCCGCGTCGATGACCAGGGTGCGCCGCCGCGCCCTGCCCAGGGTCAGGGCGGCGGTCAGTCCCGCGGCGCCGCCGCCGATCACGATCACGTCCCAGCTGTTCTCGTCCATGACCCAAGGATCGCCATAGCACTGCCAACATGGCAAACTATCTTGCGGAAATGGCAAGAGGATTGTTCGTGCGCGGCCGGCGCCGAACGACGAACGGAGTCACCAAATGGACGAACTCGACCATGTCGGCACCCGCCTCCGGGTGACCCGCAACGCCCGCGGCTGGACCCTCGACGAGCTCGCCTCCCGCGCCGGCATGTCGCCGAGCACGCTCTCCCGCCTGGAGTCGGGCAAGCGCCAGGCCACTCTGGAACTGCTGCTGCCGCTCACCCGGCAACTCGGTATCAAGATCGACGACCTGGTGCGCTCGGAGACACCCGACCCGCGGGTGCGCCGTCCGATGATCCGCTCCGACGGCATGCTGATCACCCCGATGACCGCTGAGGCGTCCCCGGTGCTGGCGTTCAGAATCGTCTACGCACCACGCGCCGAGACCCCGGAACCGAAGGTGCACGAGGGCTACGAGTGGCTCTACGTGCTCTCCGGCCGGCTGCACCTGCGTCTCGGCACCCGCGACCTGGTGCTCGCCCGCGGCGAGGCGGCAGAGTTCGACACCCTGGTGCCGCACGCGATGTGGGCCTCCGGAAAGCCGGCCGAGGTGCTCAGCATCTTCAACCAGTCCGGGGCCCGCATCCACACCCACACCAGCGACGAGACCGACTGAGCACCAAGCCTTTTGCGAATCAGAACGGATCGCGCGCCGCGGCCAGCAGGGCCGCCCGGGCCATCCGGCGAAGCTGGTCGGCCATGTCGGCACGGCTCAGCCGGGCACTGTGCGGGGTGGAGTTGATCAGCCCGAAGACCGCGTGCGCGGCCGACCGGGCGTAGCTGGCGTCACATCCGACCACAGCGGTCACCGCCTGCACCCAGAGCTCGACGTAGCTGCGCTGCAGCCGGCGCACGGTGCGCCGGTCCTGTTCACCGAGGCTGCCGAGATCGCGGAACTGCACGGTGATCAGCGCGGGTTCGGAGAGCGCGAACTCCACGTGCCAGGCGATCAGCGCGTCCAGCACCGCGCCGGCACCGTTCGCCGCCTCGGCGTCCACCCGGCGATGCCCCTCGGTCAGCAACCGTTCGCTGATGTCGATCAGCATCATCGCCAGCAGCGCGTCCTTGCTGGCGAAGTGCTTGTAGAGGGCCGGCCCGGAGACTCCCAGCGCCGCGCCGATGTCGTCGATCGAGACGCCCCGGAAACCGCGTTCGGCGAACAGCGTGGCGGCGGTCTCGATGATCTGCCGCCGTCGCGCCGAGATGCCCCGCCCCGGCGCGGTGGCGCCGACCGCGGCGTCCGCAGAACCCATGCGGGCAACGATAGCCCCCGGTGTGGACAGCTCGGTTAACGATCGCTAACCTGCTGTGACCTGGACCACGCAGATCAGGCGAC
>DAIOVT010000341.1:0-4753 GCA_036758885.1 Kineosporiaceae bacterium | reverse complement strand
GGTGCCGCCGAACCGGTCGGTGCACGCCGTCGCCGCGCGCACGACGGCCTCGTCGATCGAGCGGTGCGCGAGCAGCGGCGTCATCCGGGTCAGCGAGGTCCCGAACGCGAACGTCTCGCCGTCCGCGCGTACCGAGATCGCCCGCATCAGGTGCAGGTAGGCGCGGGTGTACGGCTGCATCGACTGCGAGACGTCGCAGATCATCACCAGCCGCCGGTGCCGCCAGGTGGGCCGGCGCCGGGCCAGCCGCAACGGTTCCCAGCCGGTGCTGCGGGCCAGTTCCATGGTGCGGCGCAGGTCGAGTTCGTCCCCGGACGTCGCCGGACGCATCCGCCGGGTGCGCCGCCGCGGCCAGGACGGCGCCGCCGCGTCCAGCCAGCGCTCCACCGCCGCCAGGTCGCGCGGGCCGAGCTGGTCGAAGGGGACGTCGGCGATCGCCTCGATCCGGCTCGGCTGCGGGATCCACAGCGGGGTGCCGGCCTCCTCACCGGAGCCGTCGTCGTCCGGCAGCACCCGGGGCAGCGTCGTCCAGGGCAGCTGCTCGGACTCGTCGTCCGGCTCGTTCGGACGGCGCGCCGTCGAGGGCACGTTCTGTTCGTCGTCGTGCCGGCCGGCGGCGTTGCGCATCGCCACCGGGTCGAGCGAGAACACCGCGTCGTCGAACAGCTCCGCGAACACCGCGTCGAAGATCACCAGCCCCGCGGGGTGCCGCACCAGGGTGGTGCGGGCCAGCCAGTAGACCTGTCGCCGGTCGCGCAACGCCTCGGCACCGACCCGGTCGAGCGCCCGCACCAGCGCCTGCGCGCCGTCGCTGCCGGTGGCGACGCCGGCCGAGCGCAGCTTGCCGACCAGTGCCGCGACGAACGCGGCCCGGTCGACGCCGACCAGCAGCCCGCCGGGCGAGGGTGACATCGCGGCGCCGGTTACCGGGTCGCCACGTACACGACGATGCCGGCGATCACCACGACCCCGACGATGATCGCGGGGAGGAACCGTTTGATCACGGTGCCGCCCGCGTACTGCATCAGGTCGAGAGCCTCGCCGTCGTTGTCGTCGAAGGTGACGATCGTGCGCCCGGACGCCGATGTCGGGCCTGCCGGGGTGGTCGGCACGACGGGCGCAACGACCCGGGGCTCGGCCGGGGTCTCCGGCTCGGGCCGGATCTCGGCTGCGGGCGCAGGCGTGGGCCGTTCGGGTTCGGGTTCCGGCTCGATCGTGACCGAGCCCCGGCGGGTGACCCGTCCGGCCGAGGCGGAGGTCAGGTCGTACGCGTACGCCTGCCCCGGTACCGGCGGCGTGTAGACGAATCCGGCCGGCAGCCCGCCCTCGTCGTCCTTGACGGACGCCGGCGCGATGCTCGCCGTGGGCACGGTGGCGGACGCCGCGGTGCCGGACGCCGCGGTGCCGGACGCTGCGATCGGCTCGGCCGGAAGCCGTTCCACCGAGACCGGCTCGGCGGCAGCGGGTTCCGCGGCAGCGGGTTCGGCAACAGCGGGTTCGGCAACAGCAGACCCGGCGACCGAAACGGGTTCAGCGGCAACGGGTTCCGCGGCGTCCGGGGCAATCGGAGCGACCGCGGCGACCGGTGCGGGTGCCTGGTCGTTGCTGGCGATGACCACCTCGAGCCGGCGGGCGAACTCGCCGATCAGTTTCTCGGAGATCTGCTGGATCATGCCGGCCCCGAACTGGGCGAGCTTGCCGGCGATCTGCATGTCGGTGACCACGCTGACCCTGGACGCATCGCCCTCAGCGGTGATGCCGGCCCGGATGGTGGCCGAGGCGTTGCCGCCGCCGCGGATGTCCGCCCCCTTGGCCGCGATCACCGCCTGGTGCGCGACGTCGTCCAGCGAGGCGAACCGCGCGGTGCCCTTGAACTCGCTGGTCACCGGACCGACCTTGACCTTGATCTTGCCCAGGTAGTTCTCGCCGTCCCGGCCGGTCAGGGACGCCCCCGGCAGGCACGGCGCGACCACCTCGAGATCGGTCAGGATCGACCAGACGTGCTCGACCGGTGCGTTGACGGTGAAGTCGTTCGTGATCTCCATTGCGCTACCTCTCCTCGCTGAGCGCGAGCCCGTGGTCCGACAGGGCGGCCCCCACCAGCTCCAGGTCGTCAGGGGTCTTGAACAGGGCGCCGAGGGTCGGTGTCATCGACTCGGCGACCAGGTCGCCGACGCCGAGCGTGGTCAGCACCGACAGCCAGTCGATCGTCTCGGCCAGCCCGGGCGGCTTGTCCAGATCGAGGCCGCGCGCCCGCAGCACGAAGGCGGTCGCGTTCTCGATCAGCCGGCCGTCGGCGCCCGGCACCCGGCGCCGCAGCACCCGGGCCACCTGTTCCGGTTCGGGGAAGGCGATCCAGTGGTAAAGGCAGCGCCGGCGCAGCGCGTCGTGCAGCTCCCGGCTGCGGTTGGAGGTCAGCACCACCACCGGACGGCGCCGCGCGGTCACCGTGCCGAGCTCCGGGATCGTCACCGAGGCCTCGCCGAGGAACTCCAGCAGCAACGCCTCGAACTCGTCGTCGGCGCGGTCGATCTCGTCGATCAGCAGCACCGGGGCCACCGGGCCGGGGTGCCGCAGCGCGCGCAGCAGCGGCCGTTCGGAGAGGAACTCCTCGGTGAACAGATCCGCGTCGGCGAGCCGTTCCTGACGCGCCTCGGCCAGCCGGATGGCGAGCATCTGCCGCTGATAGTTCCAGTCGTACAACGCTTCTCGCGCGGTCAGCCCCTCGTAGCACTGCAGCCGCAACAGCTCTGCGCCCCTCGCCCGGGCGAGGGCGCGCGCGGCCGCGGTCTTGCCGACCCCGGGCTCGCCCTCGAGCAGCACCGGCAGTTCGAGTTCGCCGCCGAGGAACAACGCGGTGGCCAGGCCGTCGTCGGCGAGGTAGTCGTCGTCGTCCAAGGCGGCCTGTAGCGCCGCGACCGAGGCGAAGCCGGTCATCGGCCGGTCTCCCGCACGCTCGCCTGCAACCTCTCGAAATCTGCCCAGGTGTCGACGTCGATCGGCACCGTCGCGCCCACCGGCAGCCGCACCAGCTCGTCGCCCGCAGTGCTGATCAACTTCCAGACCCCCTTGTCGCCGTGCAGGCCGGCGAGTTCGCCGAAAAGCTTGCGGCCCAACCAGAACGGGTGCCCGATGCCGTCGAGGTAGCAGCAGGCACCGATCGTCGCCCCGGCGGTGGCGGCGACCAGCGCGCGCACGGTGAACGGGGCCACCAGCGGCTGGTCGCCGAGCAACAGCACCAGCCCCTCGGCCGAGTCGTCGACGTGCGGCAGCGCCGCGGCCAGGGACGACGAACACCCACCGGCGGGGTCGGTGTTGCGCACCACCCGCACACCCGACAGGTCGACGGCGGCGAGCACCTCGTCGGCCGCCGCCCCGATCGTCACGATCACCTGGTCGAAACCGCACTCGCGCACCCGGCGCAGCGTGGCGTCCAGCAGCGTGCCGCCCTCGAACGGCAGCAGCTGCTTGGGCCGGCCCAGCCGCCGCGACGCCCCGGCGGCGAGCACCACACCGGTCGTGGTCATCCGTGTGCCCCGTGCCGTGCCCCCTGACCTGCCGCGAAACTGTCGCGACATCCGTTGCAGCAGAACCAGTACGGTGTGCCGTCGATGGTCACGGTCGGGGTGCGGTCGGTGACCAGGACGCTCATGCCGCACACCGGGTCGAGCTCCTGCCGCGGCGCCTCGGGCACCGGTGGGACCGCCGCCGGGTCGGCCGGGGCGATCACCGCCGGTTGCTCCGGTTCGTGCACCTGGGCGATCACCTGCGCCATGATCGAGACCGCGATCTCGGCCGGGGTGACCGCGCCGATCCGGATCCCGGCCGGGCTGTGGATCCTGGCCCGTTCGGCCTCGGTCAGGTCGAGGTCGCCGAGCAGCCCGGCGCTGCGCCGGATGCTGGCGACCAGCTGGACCGACGGCACCCCGGCGTCCAGCGCCGCCCGGATCGTGTCGGGCTCGGTGCCGTCACCGTGCACGGCGACCACCACCGCCCGGGCGCCGAGCAGATCGGCCACCTGCAGCGGTGCGGCGGGGGCGTCGTCCTCGAGGCGGGAGCGGGTCACCTCGTAGCCGAGCAGCCGGGCCTGCTCGACCACCGCCCGGGCCACCGGGGTGGACCCACAGACGTGCAGGATCGGCACGGGCAGAACGGGTTCCACGAAGACCTCCACCGCGCCGCCGGACAGGCACCGGTTGACGCTGACCCGCGCGCCGTCGGTCTCCGGGAAGCCCGCCGGGTCGTCGCCGGGCAGGATCCGCAGCAGCACCGACTGCCCGGTGCCGATCGCCTCGACCGCCGCCAGTCGCACCGTCTCGGCGGCGCACTGGCCGCCGACGAAACCCGACATGTTGCCGTCGGTGGTGATGATCGCCTCGTCCCCGGGGTGCGCCGACGTCGGCGCCTGCGCCCGCACCACCAGGGCGCGCGCGTACGCCTCACGGCGGGCGTTCAGATCCGCTGCGTGAGCAGCCAGCGACTGCTGCATGGTCTCGACCTCTCAGATCGGTGGCTGCGGTCTGCCCTGCATGGCGTCCCACACCCGCGACGGGGTGAGCGGCATGTCCGCGTGCCTGATCCCGAACGGCGACAGCGCGTCGACCACGGCGTTGACCACCGCCGGCGGTGAACCCACGGTCGCCGACTCACCGACGCCCTTGGCCCCGATCGGGTGCTGCGGCGCGGGGGTGACCGTGTGCCCGGTCTCCCAGTGCGGCACCTCCAGCGCGGTCGGGATCAGGTAGTCCATCAG
>DAIOVT010000340.1:0-4783 GCA_036758885.1 Kineosporiaceae bacterium | reverse complement strand
CCGCGGCCGGATCGCACCGGACCGGTTCAGCGAGAACCGGTTCGGCGAGAACCGGTTCGCAGCGAACCGGGCAGGCCCCGGGAGAGCGCCCGGACCGACCGCTCGCCGGAGCGCGGGCCACGGGCGGACCGCGGCGAACGGCCGGAGGCGACCGAGCGCAGCGAACGTCCGGAACGGGCCGACCGTGCGGGCAGGGCCGAGCGGGCCCGCCGCACCGAGCCTCAGGACGGCGCCCCCGCCGGGACCGCGCCGCTCGCCGCCGAACCGGGCGTCGCCGAGACCGGCGCCGAGCAGCTCGCGGCCGGCGCACCGGGCCAGGGCCCGGCCGTGCTCACGACGGTGCCGCAACCGGGCGCCGTCCTGACCGGGGCGCTGGCCGCGGCACCGCACCCGGTGCTCGGCACCGGTTCGGTGGCGCCGGATTCCCAGGCCGGCACCGCCGTCACGCTCGCCCCGGCCGCCGCGACAGCGCCTGGCACGGGCACGGGCACCACCGGATCGTCCGGCACCGACGCCCAGCTCGGTGCGGCCGCCGCCCGAACCGGCGACGCCGCAACCGAACTGCAGGGCACCTCGCTCGTCGTACCGGGGGCGGCGGGCGCCGGCGGATCCGGTCCCGCCGGTTCGGCCGGCGCGGCACCGGCACTCCTGTTGCGCGGCGAGAACGCGGCGGCGACGCCCGGCGGACAGCAGAACCCCCTCGGCGGCACCGTGGCCGAGCTCGGCGGCGGCTCGGTGCCGGGGGCACCGGTCTTCGGCCCCGGGGCGTTCGGCGGTGCCTCGGCCGGACCGTTCGGCAACGGATCCGGCGACCCGCAGGCCCAGCCCGGCGCCGCAGCCGCGGCCACGGCAGCCGCGGTGCCGGCCGCGGCGACAGCCACCGCGGCCGCGCAGGGCTTCGCCACCGCCCTGGCCGGCGGCGACGGCACCAAGGCGGGTGCCGCCACGACCGAATCCGTTGGCGCGAACGGGGTCTCGGCGGGCGCCGGCTCCTCGGCGGCGAGCAGCGCCGCGGCGGCACTTGCGGCCACCGCCGGTGGTTCCGCCACCAACGCCACCTCGGCCACCGGCACCACGACGGCCACCCCGGCCCAGACCCCGCCGATGCCGGCCCATCTCGCCGGGCAGGTGGCCAAGCACATCTCGGGGCTGCGCACCCTCGCCGACGGCACCCATCACACCGTGCTGCACCTGGCCCCGGAGCACCTCGGCGACCTACGGATCACCGTCGATCTGAAGGCCGGCACGGTGGCCCTGCTGATGTCCGGGTCGGAATCGGCGCTGGCCACCCTTCGCGACGGCATCGGGCCGCTGCGCGACGCCCTCGCCTCGGCCGGGCTGGACCTCGGCCAGGTGCGCACCGAACCCGACGCCCAGCGCAACCCCGACCAGCGCGCGGACGACCGCGCCGACGGCCGGCAGCAGGCCCCGAACGGCTCGGCCACCGACGCCGATCGCGGTCAGGGCCGGCGCACCGGCACCCCGGACGGCGCCCCACCGGCCACCGGTGGCGGCCACGGCAGTGAGGCCGGCAGCCAGTTCGGCAGCACCGCCGCCGGAGCCGTCTCCCCCGATCGGAGCAGGGGCCACCTGATCGGCGCAGGGGTCGACGTCCGGGTCTGAGCCGAACGACGGAACGATCACGAAATCCCTTCACGCCCAGAGCGATCGACCGACAGGCAGTCCAGGACCGGACTGCGTTCCGGAACAGAAAGGGGACGGCTGAGCCGATGACCGTCAGCACAGTTTCCAGCAACACGCCCACCGTCAACGGGGCGGACGGCACCCAGTTCTCCACCGGCACCGACCGCACCGCGCTGGACACCAACACCTTCCTCAAGCTGTTGGTGGCGCAGTTGCAGTACCAGGACCCGACCAACCCGACCGACACCACGGCGTTCATGCAGCAGACCGCACAGCTCTCCTCGGTCGAGCGGCTGCAGGAGCTGGTCGCCTCGCAGCAGGCGATGGTCACCGCGGCGCAGAGTCAGAGCGCGATGTCGGTGGTCGGCCGGCTGGTCACCTACACCGATGTCTCCGGGGTCAGCCACACCGGGCTGGCCACCGCCTGCACCGTGGGCGCCGGGGTTCCCAGGATCACCGTCGACGGCCTCGAGATCGAGTTCAGCGCGGTGACCAAGGTGTCCAGCGCCTCGACGTCCACCACCGGTGGCGCCACCACGGACGCCGGCACCTCGACGTCCACCGGATCGGGCGGCGGCACCACAGCCACCTGACGCTCCGGAAATCGCTCCACCACAGCACTTTCCAGCACTTCCCAGCCGTATCCCGATCCTCGCGATCGATCCCCAGGAGGACCTGTGCTCCGTTCGCTCTTCGCCGGCATCTCCGGTCTGCGCACCCACCAGACCCTGATGGACGTGGTCTCGAACAACATCGCCAACGTCAACACCACCGGCTTCAAGGCCAGCAGCGCCACGTTCCAGGACACGCTCAGCCAGACGCTGCGGGCGGCCGGGGCGCCGTCCTCGGCATCGGGCGGGCTCAACCCCGCCCAGGTCGGCCTGGGCGTGCAGCTCGCCGGCATCACCACCAACTTCGGACAGGGCTCCACCCAGACCACGGGCCGCAACACCGACCTGATGATCCAGGGTGACGGGTTCTTCGTGATGAAGAGCGGCAGCCAGCAGCTCTACACCCGGGCCGGGGCGTTCAACTTCGACAGCAACGGCCTGCTGGTCAACTCCGAGGGCATGGCGGTGCAGGGCTGGGCCGCGGTCAACGGTGTGGTCAACACCGACGGACCGCTCGGCGACCTGCTGGTACCGGCCGGTACTCAGATCCCGCCGGTGGCCAGCACCACCTTCACCGGGGCCGGCAACATTCCGGCCGGTACCACGACCCCGCAGTCGCTCGGACAGTCGATCTACGACACGGCCGGGAACGCGCACTCGCTCAGCGTGGTGCTCACCCCGACCGGCCCGAACAGCTTCTCGGTGGCCGTGACCGACCAGACCGACCCGTCCTCGACGGTGACCGCGGGAACGCTGCAGTTCAACGCAGACGGCAGCTACGACCCTGCCTCGACGGCTGCCACGATCACCACCGCCGACGGCACCGCGGTGACGATCGACCTCAGCGGGGCGACCATGTACGGCGGCAGCAAGTCCTTCGCCGTCACCAAGGTCGACGGCGCCGCGGCCGGCACCCTGCAGCAGTTCCAGATCGAGCAGGACGGCAGCATCATCGGCACGTTCAGCAACGGACAGCGGCAGACCCTCGGCAAGCTCGCCCTGGCGAACTTCACCAACCCGGCGGGCCTGACCAAGGTCGGTTCGACCGCGTTCTCGATCAGCAGCAACTCGGGCCTGCCGCAGATCGGCATCGCCGGCAGCGGCAGCCTGGGCACCCTGATGGGCGGCTCGCTGGAGATGAGCAACGTCGACCTGGCCCGCGAGTTCACCAACCTGATCATCGCCCAGCGCGGTTTCCAGGCGAACTCCCGGGTGATCACCACCAGCGACACGCTGCTTCAGGAACTGGTCGACCTGAAGCGCTGATCCCGCCGAGGGCGGCCGGGCTGGCGCCGATCACTGCTCGCGCGTTCGGCTGAACGACTGCTTCTTCGACGGATCTGTCCCGCTCCGCTCAACGATCGCCCCGCCCGAGTCGAACGCTCGGGTGGGGCGATCGTCTGTGTCACCCCGAGAACGTCACCCCGAGAACGTCACCCCGAGAACGTCACCCCGAGAACGTCACCCCGAACGTGCCCTGCACAGCCCCTGCGCCGGCGAAGGACGAGGACGCAACAGTGATCCAGTTGACCAGACTTGGCGGTCAGCCCGTGGCCGTGAACCCCGATCTCATCGAACGGGCCGAGGCCACGCCGGACACCGTGCTGACCACCGTGCTGGGGCACAAGATCATCGTCTCCGAATCCGTCGACGAGGTGGTCGAGCAGATCCGGCACTGGCGGGCGGTGATCAGCGCAGAGGCCTTGGCGCTGAGCAGGTCCGGCGCCGTGTCCGGCCACGGGTTCTCGGGCGAGGACGGCTTGACCGGCGACGAGCAGGCCATGTTGAGCACCTCGCCGATCAGTTCGTTGGCCAAAGTGCTGCAGCTACCGCAGCGAGGAGAGTAGAGCATGGATCCCGCAGGCATTCTCGGCGTCGTGGTCGCCTTCATCGCGATCATGACCACGGCGGTTCTCGAGGGCACCAACCCGATCCACTTCTTCGCCCCCGCGGCGCTGGTGCTCATCTTCATCGGAACCCTCGCCGTCTCGATGGGATCGACCACGCTGCCGGCCACGATCGGCGCGATGAAGTGGCTGGTCTACGCCATGACGGCGAAGAAGGTCGACATGGAGGGCGCCATCGACCCGCTGGTCAAGATGGCCGAGAAGGCCCGGCGTGAGGGGCTGCTCGCCCTGGAGTCCGAGATCGAGGCCGTCGACGACGAGTTCATGAAGAAGGCCCTGCAGCTCGCCGTGGACGGCACCGACCCCGACGACCTGTACGAGATCCTCGCCGCCGAGGTGAAGGCGCGAAAGGCCGCGGCCAAGAAGGGCGCCGCGTTCTGGAGCGACGCCGGCGCCTACTCGCCGACGATCGGCATCGTCGGTACCTGTATGGGTCTGATCCACGCGCTGGGCAACCTGGACGAGCCGGAGAAGCTCGGCGGCATGATCGCTGCGGCCTTCCTCGCGACGTTCTGGGGCATCCTCTCGGCGAACGTGATGTTCCTGCCCTGGGGCAAGCGGATCAACGCCTGCGTCGCGGGCGAGACCAACCGTATGGAGATCGTCATCGACGGCGTGCTG
>DAIOVT010000339.1:0-4796 GCA_036758885.1 Kineosporiaceae bacterium | reverse complement strand
CGCCGGTCACGAGGTGGTGCTGCTCTACCTCGACCTCGACGGGTTCAAGGCGGTCAACGACCGGTTCGGCCACGCCGCCGGTGACGCGGTGCTGGTCGAGGTGGCGCAGCGGCTGAACCGGGTCGCCGGGCGGCAGCCGCAGCCGAACCTGGTGGCCCGGATCGGCGGCGACGAGTTCGTCATCGCGCTGCGCGACTGCAGCACCGAGCGGGCGATGACGATCGGCACCCAGGTTCTCGAGGTGCTCCGGCCGACCTTCGCGGTCGCCGATCGCGCCGTCCGGATCGGCGGCAGCATCGGAGTGGCCCGCAGCGACGACCCGGGCGCCGGCGACGATCCCGCCGACGCGCTCAGCGAACTGGTCGCCGACGGTCCCCGGGCCGCCGTGCTGCTGCATCGCGCCGACATCGCGATGTTCGCCGCCAAGGGCGCCGAGCGCGCCCGGCTGGTGCCCTGGGACCGGCAGCTCGAGGATCGCGCGCGGCGCCGGGTCGACATCGCGATCGGTCTGCGCCGGGCGCTGGAGACCGGGCGCCTGGAGCTGGCCTACCAGCCGATCGTGCGGTTGAACGACGGCGTCATCGTCGGGGTCGAGGCGCTGATCCGGCTGCCCCGAGGCGGCGACGAGCCGGGTTCGCTGGCGGGCCTGGCGGACGTCGTGTCCCCGGCCGAGCTGGTCGAGGTCGCCGAGGGCACCGGTGAGATCGACGAGCTGGGCCGCTGGGTGCTCCGGGAGGCGACCCAGCAGGCCGGCCGTTGGCACCGGCTCGGCCACGCGATCCGGGTGAACGTCAACATCTCGGCCACCCAGCTCACCGACCCGCTCTTCGACGAGGTGGTGCTCAAGGCGCTGGAGACCGCCGGTCTGTCGCCGGACTCGCTGGTCATCGAGATCACCGAGGGGCAGCTGATCGGTGAGGACGATCCGGCCAACGAGGCGATCATCCGGTTGCGCGGCCACGGGGTGCAGCTGGCGATCGACGACTTCGGCACCGGCTACTCCTCGCTGTCGTACCTGGGCCGGATGCCGGTGCGCACGGTGAAGATCGACCGGGCCCTGCTCGACGGGATCGGCGTGGACGAGCGGGTCACCACCCTGGTGCGGGCGGTGATCGGCACCGGCCGGGCGCTCGGCCTGCAGGTGGTCTGCGAGGGCATCGAGTCGCTGCCGGTGGCCCGCATCCTGCGTGACCTGGGCGCGTGGGCCGGGCAGGGCTTCGCACTGCACCCGGCGATGACCGCAACCGACCTGATGCAGGTCCTTGATGACCCGCCGGTCGACCTCGGCGACCGGCCCTGCCCGCCGATGCCGTCCAGTCGCCGGACAGATGTCTCACATGTTGAGACGTCGGCGGCAGTCGATTGACACCGCCACCGGTCAGGGCTCACGGTGACAGCGTGCGTCTCGACCTCGTACTCGAGCTGCGCGCCGGCTGACGGCAACGACTCTCGCCGGTGCGCCACCCCTCGTCTGCCCTGTGGGCCGAGGGGTCTTTTCGTCTCCGGCCGGTTTCGTTCAGCCACACCGATCCAGCCACACCGAACCAGTCACGCCGAACCGATGCCCCACCTGACGCCCTCCCGACCCGGGGGCGAAACCGAACCAGAAAGGCCACACAGCGATGACAGGCCACGATCCGTTCCCAGCGCAGCCGACCGCGTCGGCGTCCGATCGTCCGACCTCCGAACCGGTGGCCGGCGGTGAGTCGATGAGCGGCGCGAGCAGCGTCGTCCGCTCGCTCGAGGCACTCGGCGTGGACGTGGTCTTCGGCATCCCGGGTGGCGCGATCCTGCCGCTGTACGACCCGCTGATGGACTCCGCCAAGGTGCGGCACATCCTGGCTCGGCACGAGCAGGGCGCCGGTCACGCCGCCCAGGGCTACGCCCAGGCCACCGGCCGGGTCGGGGTCTGCATGGCCACCTCCGGCCCGGGCGCGACCAACCTGGTCACGCCGATCGCCGACGCCTACATGGACAGCGTGCCGATGGTGGCGATCACCGGCCAGGTGCCCAGCGCCGCGATCGGTACCGACGCCTTCCAGGAGGCCGACATCTCCGGCATCACGATGCCGATCACCAAGCACAACTACCTGGTCACCGATGCCGACGAGATCCCGCGGGTGCTCGCCGAGGCCTTCCACATCGCCGGCACCGGCCGGCCCGGTCCGGTGCTGGTCGACATCTCCAAGGACGCCCTGCAGGCGACCACCACGTTCAGCTGGCCGAAGACCCTCGACCTGCCCGGCTACCGCCCGGTGACCAAGCCGCACTCCAAGCAGATCGTCGAGGCGGCCCGGCTGCTGACCAGCTCGAAGCGTCCGGTGCTCTACGTCGGCGGCGGTGTGCTCAAGGCCGGCGCCTCGGCGGAGCTGCGCCGGCTGGTCGACCTGACCGGGGCGCCGGTGGTGACCACGCTGATGGCCCGTGGTGCGCTGCCCGACTCGCACCCGCAGCACCTGGGCATGCCCGGCATGCACGGCACCGTCGCCGCGAACGCGGCGCTGCAGAAGGCCGATCTGCTGGTCAGCCTCGGCGCCCGGTTCGACGACCGGGTCACCGGCAAGCTGTCCGCCTTCGCGCCGCACGCCACCGTCGTGCACGCCGACATCGACCCGGCCGAGATCTCCAAGAACCGCACCGCCGACGTGCCGATCGTCGGGGACGCCAAAGAGGTTCTCACCGAGATGGTCTCGGCGGTCGAGACGGAGATCGCGGCCGGCCGCCGAGCCGACCAGGCGGCCTGGTGGCGGCAGCTCGACCAGCTGCGCACCACCTACCCCCTGGGGTACACCCCGGCCCCGGACGGCGAGGTCTCGCCGCAGCACGTGCTGACCCGGCTGGGGCAGATCGCCGGACCCGACGCGATCTACGTCGCCGGTGTCGGCCAGCACCAGATGTGGGCCAGCCAGTTCATCTCTTACGAGAACCCGAACACCTGGATCAACTCCGGTGGGCTGGGCACGATGGGCTTCGCGGTGCCCGCGGCGATGGGCGCCAAGATGGGCATGCCCGACCGCACGGTCTGGGCGATCGACGGCGACGGCTGTTTCCAGATGACCAACCAGGAACTGGCCACCTGCACCATCAACGACATCCCGATCAAGGTCGCGGTGATCAACAACTCCAGCCTGGGCATGGTCCGGCAGTGGCAGACGCTCTTCTACAACGAGCGCTACTCCAACACCGACCTGCACACCTCCAACGAGGGCAAGCGGATCCCCGACTTCGTCAAGCTCGCCGACGCCTACGGCTGTGTCGGGCTGCGCTGCGAACGTCCCGAGGACATCGACGCCACGATCGAGAAGGCGATGTCGATCAACGACGTGCCGGTCGTGGTCGACTTCGTGGTCTTCCGCGACTCGATGGTCTGGCCGATGGTGCCGGCCGGGGTGAGCAACGACGAGATCCTCTACGCGCGCGACCTGCGCCCCAACTTCGACAACTCCGACGACGAGTGAGGACGACGAGATGAGCACGCACACCCTGTCGGTCCTGGTCGAGAACAAGCCCGGCGTGCTGACCCGCGCGGCCGGCCTGTTCGCCCGCCGGGGCTTCAACATCCACTCCCTCGCGGTCGGGCCGACCGAGCACTCCGACATCTCCCGGATGACGGTCGTCGTCGACGTCGAGGGGCTGCCGCTCGAACAGGTCACCAAGCAGCTCAACAAGCTGATCAACGTGATCAAGATCGTCGAGCTGGAGCCGACCGCCTCGGTGCAGCGCGAGCTCCTGCTGGTCAAGATCAAGGCCGACCTGGCCAGCCGGGCCAACGTGCTCGAGACGGTGCGGCTGTTCCGGGCAAAGGTCGTCGACGTCGCCCCCGACGCGCTCACCGTCGAGGTCACCGGCAACCCCGACAAGCTCGAAGCCTTCCTGAAGGTGATCGAACCGTTCGGGGTGCGCGAGCTGGTGCAGTCGGGGCTGGTCGCGATCGGCCGCGGCAGCCGCTCGATCACCGACCGGGCACTGCGTTCGGCCTGACCGCGGACCTCCGTCCCGGCGAACCACCTGTCCCCGCAGCACTATCGTCACAACCATCCTCCGGCCGCCCCATCGAGCGGTGGCCGCAACCCTAAGGAGCACACCGCACGTGGCTGAGATGTTCTACGACTCCGACGCCGACCTGTCCGTCATCCAGAACCGCCACGTCGCGGTGATCGGGTACGGCAGCCAGGGGCACGCGCACGCGCTGTCGTTGCGCGACTCCGGCGTCGATGTCCGGGTCGGTCTGCCCGAGGGCAGCAAGAGTCGGGCCAAGGCCGAGTCCGAGGGGCTGCGCGTGGTCACCCCCGCGCAGGCCTGCGAGGAGGCCGACGTGATCATGCTGCTCACCCCGGACCACGTGCAGCGGCACGTGTACGCCGAGGCGATCGCACCCAACCTCGTGGACGGCGACGCGCTGTTCTTCGGCCACGGCTTCAACATCCGGTTCGACTACATCAAGCCGCCGGCCGGTGTGGACGTCGCCATGGTCGCCCCTAAGGGCCCCGGCCACCTGGTCCGCCGCGAGTTCGTCGACGGCCGCGGCGTGCCGGTGCTGGTCGCCGTCGAGCAGGACGCCACCGGCAAGGCCTGGGACCTGGCCCTGTCCTACGCGAAGGCGATCGGCGGTCTGCGCGCCGGCGGTATCCGGACCACCTTCACCGAGGAGTGCGAGACCGACCTGTTCGGTGAGCAGGCGGTACTCTGCGGCGGCGCCAGCCAGCTGGTGCAGTACGGCTTCGAGACCCTGACCGAGGCCGGCTACCAGCCCGAGGTGGCCTACTTCGAGTGCCTGCACGAGCTGAAGCTGATCG
>DAIOVT010000338.1:0-4812 GCA_036758885.1 Kineosporiaceae bacterium | reverse complement strand
TGGTCTCGCCGGCGAGCCTGTTCATCCTCACCGTGCTGATCGTGGTGCTGACCATCAACGCGGTGAACTTCGTCGACGGCCTCGACGGTCTGGCCGCGGGCATCGTGGCGATCGCCGGGTCGGCGTTCTTCGTCTACTCCTACCTGCTCGCCCGGGGTGCCACCATCGGCGACTACTCCTCGCTGGCCTCGCTGATCACCGCGGCGATGGTGGGCTGTTGCGTCGGATTCCTGCCGCACAACTTCAACCCCGCCCGGGTCTTCATGGGCGACTCGGGATCGATGCTGCTCGGTCTGCTGATGGCGGCCTCGACGATCACGGTCACCGGCCAGGTCGATCCGGCGGTGGTCTCGCACTTCGAGATCGCCCCGGCCTTCCTGCCGTTGCTGCTGCCGCTGGCGATCCTGGCGGTGCCGCTCGTGGACGTCGGCATGGCGGTGATCCGCCGCACCCGGGCCGGGCAGAAGCCCTGGACGCCGGACAAGGCGCACCTGCATCACCGGCTGCTGCGGCTGGGGCACTCGCACGCCCGCGCGGTGCTGATCTTCTACGTGTGGACGGCGGTCGTCGCCTACGGTGTCGCGTTGATGGCATTCATCCCGATACCGGTCGCCCTGTTACTGGGAGCGATCGGTGTACTGCTGGCGATCGCGGTCACCTTCGGTCCCCGGGTGCGTCCGGGAACGGTGGACGATGACGGAAGCGAGCACAATGCGTTACCGAAGGGGAGCTTGTGAGTGAATTCACAAGCGCTGGGGCCGGTTCGCCGGCCGGTTCCGGCGAGGCGCGGCGGCAGCGCCAGGGCCGACCAGGGGAGCCGGCCGTCCTGCTCTGGCGCGGCGCGGTCTGGCCGGTGCTCGGCGTCGGGGTCGTCGCCACGGCCCTCGCCCTCTTCCGTTCCGGTCCCGCGATCGCTGCTGCGCTGTTCGCGACGGTGCTTGCGATCGGCCTGTTCAGCGTCGTCCCGGTACTCATGAGAATCAGCCGAACCATGCCGCCAACTGCGGTGATGGGGTTGGCGCTGGCCGCGTACGGCACGATCGTCGGCGTCTTGATGGTGGTCGTCTTCGGGCTCGGGGACCTGCAGTGGCTGGACGCCGTCTTCGCCAGCTGGACCCTGGCCGCGGCCACGGTCGCCTCGCTCGCGGGCCAGGTGGTCGCCGTCCGCAACATGCGGGTGCCGGTGTTCGACCCGCCGTCCGATACGACCCGCTCGCCCTGATCGTCAAGCCGTTCGTCCGGTTGGTAACACCCCGTGGCCGGATCCGGGGTCTTGTCGCCCGTGACCCACTGATAGGGTCTGGCGCGACGGAAGACACAGCCCGCTGTCAGCACCGAAACACGCTCGATCGATACCCCGGTGCACTCGGCGCGATGGCTTCTGCCGCCCCCCAAGTCACCATCTCGGCGTCTTGGACGACGTCGTTCGGTCGAGGAGTGAGGATCACCTGTGAGTCACCTGCTCGGGCTCAGCCTGATCGCTGCCGATGGCGAGGGATTCACCGCTCCCGGTCCGGGGGTGTTCTGGTGGCCCCTGGTCGGTGGCGACAGCGACTGGTCGTTCACCCGGCCGTCCGCCGTCCTGCTGATCACGGTGGTGGGCCTCGGCTGGTTCTTCGTCAGCACCAGCCGCAAGCTCTCGATCGTGCCGAGCAAGCGCCAGTTCTACGCGGAGTACGTGTACGGGTTCGTCCGTAACACGATCGCCCGCGACGTGATCGGGGCCAAGGACTTCAAGCCGTTCATCCCGTTGCTGTTCACCTTGTTCACGCTGATCCTGGTGAACAACGTGGCCGGGATCGTGCCGTTCGTGCAGTACCCGACGATGGGCCGGATCGGCTTCCCGATCGTGCTGACCGCCATCGTGTACGTCACCTATCACGTGGTCGCGCTGCGTCGTAAAGGTGGTCTGTTCGGCTACCTGAAGTCGCTCGTCCCCCCCGGACTTCCCGGGTGGCTGATCCCGATCATGTTCATCCTCGAGTTCCTCACCTACTTCTTCATCAGGCCGCTGACCCTTGCCCTGCGACTCTTCGGCAACATGATGGCCGGCCACCTGATGCTGCTGGTCTTCATCCTCGGTGGTGAGTACCTGCTGCTGCACGGCGGCAACATCGGCCTCAACTTCGCGGGGGTGCTCTCCGGGGCCTTCGCCGTGCTGATGACCGGGTTCGAGCTCCTGGTCGAGTTCCTGCAGGCCTTCATCTTCACCCTGCTCGCCGCGCTGTACATCTCGGACGCGGTCTCCGAGCATCACTGATCAAGCAACACCCAAGGGTCCACCAGACACGGATCCGTCGGACCCGCTCCTCCAGACGGGTTCAGATCCAGAACCGCCGCACCACCCCGCCGGGAACGGTTCCCGGCCACTCGAAGGGACGGATTGAACGACATGAGCGGAAACATCGCGTACCTGGGCTACGGTCTCGCCGCCATCGGCCCCGGTATCGGCGTGGGTCTGATCTTCGCCGCGTACATCAACGGTGTGGCCCGCCAGCCGGAGGCGCGGGGCATGCTGCAGACGATCGCGTTCACCGGTATGGCGCTCACCGAGGCGCTTGCCATCCTGGGTCTGGTCTTCGCGTTCATCTTCGCGAACATGTGAGTGTCGAGCCTGAATCCGTCCCGCTCGGGTCGAGCGGTGCCGGGAACGTCGTGATCGATGATCACCACGGTGACCGGGCCGCAATGCCGGGCTTGCACTTCAAGGAAGAGGAGGCGAGATGAAACCCATCGCCGCTGAGACACCGGGTTGGCCGGGCGCGCTGCCGCTGCTGCCACACCCGGCCGAGATCGTCGTCGGTCTCATCGCCTTCGCCGTGCTCTATTGGCTCTACGCCAGGATCGTCGTTCCGAACATGGAGCGGATGTACGCCGAGCGCACGGCGGCGATCGAGGGTGGCATGAAGCAGGCGGAGGCAGCCCAGGCGGAGGCCGCCGCGGCGCTGAAGACCTACCAGGACCAGTTGTCCGGTGCGAACGCCGAGGCCGGCCGGATCCGCGAGCAGGCCCGCACCGAGGGCGCGCAGATCATCGCCGAGATGCGTGAGCAGGCGCAGAGCGAGGCGAACCGGATCACCACGGCCGCGCAGGCCCAGATCCAGGCGGAGAAGCAGCAGGCGACCGTCCAGTTGCGTCACGAGGTGGGCACCATCGCCACCAATCTCGCGTCCCGGATCGTCGGTGAGTCGCTCGAGGACCACGCGCGTTCGACACGAGTCGTCGACCGCTTCCTCGACGAGCTCGAGTCCGACACGAGTGCACGGGCGGAGTCGCAGGCCTGATGCGCGGGATCAGCCGGGAGTCGCAGGGCTCGGCCGCGCAGCGGCTGGAGTCGTTGCTGTCCACGCAGGATGCGGCCGGCGCCGCGCAGCTCGGGGACGACCTGTTCGGGATCACCGGCGCGTTGGCCGGCAATCCGGGCCTGCGCCGGGCTCTGACCGATCCTTCGCGGGGCGCCGAGGCCAAGGTGGCGCTGGTCAGCGGGCTGTTCGCCGGCAAGGTCTCGCCGGCTGCGCTCGATCTGTTCAGCGGAGTGGCCGGTTCACGCTGGTCCGCCCCGGGTGACCTGGTCGACGCCACCGAGAACCTGGCCGTGCAAACGGTCCTGGCGGGTGCGGAGAAGTCGGGCCGGCTCGATGCCGTCGAGGACGAGCTGTTCCGTTTCGGCCGAACCGTCGCCGGCGACCAGTCGCTTCGTGACGCCTTCTCGGCCCGTACCGAGGGCGACGGTCGTAAGGCCGCTCTGGTCGAGCGGCTGCTCGGTGGAAAGGCCGCGCCGGAGACTGTTCGGCTCGCCGTGCAGGCCGCTGCGGCCCCGAGGGGACTGCGCACCGAGCGGGTGCTGGAGTCCTACGTCGAGGCGGCGGCAGAGCGTCGTCGTCAGCTGGTCGCCGAGGTGATTGTCGCCCAGCCGCTCACCGATGAGCAGCGCGCACGCCTGACCGCCGCACTGCTTCGGATCTACGACCGTCCGGTGCGGCTGAACGTCGACGTCGACCCGTCGGTGGTCGGTGGCATCCGGGTGTCGGTGGGTGGAGAGATCATCGATGGATCGGTGTCCGGCCGGCTGGACCAGGCACGACGGAAGCTGGCCGGGTAGCGGCCACGAGATGGTTGCCCAGAGCGTGAGGGCGAGCGCGGGAAGCGCTCGAAAAGCATTGACCGCAAGCACATTTGCCGAAACACAGAGAGCAGAGGGACGCAGACCATGGCGGAACTGACGATCCGTCCGGAGGAGATCCGGGACGCCCTGGACGCCTTCGTCCAGTCCTACGAGCCGGGCGCGACCTCCCGCGAAGAGGTCGGCCGGGTTGCCGATGCCTCCGACGGCATCGCGCACGTCGAGGGACTGCCGGGCGTCATGGCCAACGAGCTGCTCACCTTCGAGGACGGCACCCTCGGGCTGGCGCTGAACCTGGACGTCCGCGACATCGGTGTCGTCATCCTGGGTGACTTCGACGGCATCGAGGAGGGCCAGGAGGTCCACCGCACCGGCGAGATCCTGTCGGTCCCGGTCGGCGACGGTTTCCTGGGTCGTGTGGTGGACCCGCTCGGCACCCCGATCGACGGTCTGGGTGACATCGCCTCGACCGAGCGCCGGGCGCTCGAGCTGCAGGCCCCGACCGTGGTGCAGCGGCAGAGTGTCCGCGAGCCGCTGATGACCGGTATCAAGGCGATCGACGCGATGACCCCGATCGGCCGCGGCCAGCGTCAGCTGATCATCGGTGACCGGCAGACCGGCAAGACCGCGGTCTGCATCGACACGATCATCAACCAGAAGGGGCAGGACCTGCTCTGTATCTACGTTGC
>DAIOVT010000337.1:0-4813 GCA_036758885.1 Kineosporiaceae bacterium | reverse complement strand
GCCGGCCGGAGTCGAGCAACGCCCGGGCGACGACCCGGCCCAGTCCCGAGCCCGCCCCGGTCACCACCGCGACCGCTCCCGGGTCCTCGCCGCCGGAACCGGCCGGCCGCTCGTTCGTCGTCACAGCCGCGATTGTGTCAGTCCCCTCACCGGCGCGCCGGGTCGGGCGATGGCGCAGCGAGGCAAATTCGGTCCCGCACAAGGGGAACCGGTCGTCCGGCGAATCCGGGCCGGACGCAAAGAGAGTCCTAAGCATCGGGTAAGTAAGCGATCAAGTGATGGCGGATCACGCGTCCGGCCGCGCACCGAACACCACAATGTGTCAACGTCTCACTACGTTCTGAAGTCGAATCCATGCAGGATCCGCGGGCAGCCGACCCGATCGGTCCGGGATCGATCGGGGGGATCATGGCAAGCGTGCTCAGGGCCGGCGCCGCCGAGGCGTCCGGCACGACCTGGCCGGTGCAACTACCGGCCGTCGCGGTGGGTCAGCGCACGGTACTGGTGGTCGCGTTCAAGAACTCCACTGCCCAAAGCCTCACGCCACCAAACGGTTTCAGCATCCGGCAGCAGGTGCAGTCGAGCCGCAACGGCGGTCGGCTTGTGGTGCTGGAACGTGCCGCGGCGACCGCGGCCGCGGCGGCGTCCACCCTCTCCCTGACCTTCTCCGGCGCGGTCACCGGGGCCTGGGCGAGCTTCGCCGTCGACGGCAGCTTCTCGGCCGCCTCGGCGTCCGAGAACGGCTACCGGGCGGGCACCTTCGCGGTTCCGGGAGTCACCGCGGCACAGCCGGCGTCGGCCTGGGTACAGCTCGTGGCAACCGTCAACTGGCCCAGGACGTTCCAGGCGCCGTCGGGCACCACACTCTCGGCGCAGAGCGGCGGTTCCCGGTACGGACCCTCGCTCGCCGTCGGCTCCCGCACGGTCGCGGCCGGCGCCACCGGCACCGCCACCTGGACGGTCGGCCCGGACGGCGACGAGTACATCGCCGTCTCACTCGCGTACTCCCCCAACACATCCGGCTTCACCCCGGGATCACCACCGCGCGGCGTGCTCGCCGACGCCGGCGGCGGCGCCGACGGCTGGATCCTGAAACACACCGACGCCGCGGTCACGGTGCCGGCCAAGTTCATCGGCATGCACGCGCATCGCTACCCGGCCTGCCCCAGCCCCCCGTCGTCCAGCATCTCGGCGGCCTTCCAGTACGAGTTCGACGTGATCCGGCTGCACGACTACGAATGGTCCGCGCTGCGCTACTGGTTCCCCTCGGCGGGCACCTACAACTGGGCCGGCCTGGACAACGTCATCGCCTTCCACCAGAACGCCGGACGGCGCATCGTCTACACGTTCTCGCAGATGCCGCAGCACCTGACCGGCGGCGGCCCGCTCGACCCGTACAACCTGCCCGGCGGCGGCGCACCGGCCCGGGCCGGCGACGTGGCCCGGCTCAAGGCCGCGGTCACCGCGTTCGCGGCCCGGTACGCGGGCAGACTCGTCTACGAGATCGGCAACGAGTACGAGTGGGTGCCCGGGGTGAGCGGGTACTTCTGGACCGGCACCTCCGGCGCGAGCATCGCCGACTCCCGCCGCCAGTACGTGCAGGGATTCGCCCGGCCGATCGTCGAGGGCATCCGGGCCGCCGACCCGAACGCGACCATCCTCAACTTCGCGCCGGTCAACAAGGTCGACGAGAACACCGGCGCGACCAACCTGGCCTGGTGGAACGGCACCGCCACCGACACCATCACCACCTGGGCCAACGAACCCGACGGAGCCGGCGGCGTCGGCCGCGACCTGTGCAACGCGGTCTCCTTCCACTGGTACGACTTCAACAACACCCCGTGGAAGCTGCACAACGTGATCCGCGGCTACAAGCGCTCGTACTACGAGACCGCGCGGGTGCCGGCCGGCCGCAAGCTCTACCTCACCGAGATCGGCTCGGACGGCTGGACCGCCGGCACGCCGAGCGACGCCGAGAAGGTGGTCCGCATCCAGCGCTGGTGCCTGATCGCGGCCGCGCACGGCTGCCAGATGATCGGTCTCTACGCGCACGAGCAGCAGGGCACGCTGGGCCGGCCGGAGACCAACCTGGTGGTCCGCAACGGGATCACGCAGATCCGTAATCGACTGTCCGGCAAGCAGATCCGGCAGGCGGCGGTGCAG
The DNA here is from genome assembly GCA_036758885.1 of Kineosporiaceae bacterium. Taxonomy (GTDB): domain Bacteria; phylum Actinomycetota; class Actinomycetes; order Actinomycetales; family Kineosporiaceae; genus DAIOVT01. The sequence goes on along the minus strand of DAIOVT010000337.1, from coordinate 2,650 downwards.
AGCGACCATTCGGTCTGGGTGCGCTTCTCGGACAACACCGAGGTGACCGTGTGACCGGCCCGCGGCCGGGCCACGGCCGCGGACAGGACCGGGGCAGGAACATCGTGAGGGGGACCACGTGAACACAGAGATCAACTCCGACCCGAGAACACCGGCGGTCGCCGGCGTGGCCGGCGAGGACGGAACCAGAGGCCTTCGGTTCGACCGGCGGACGGCGCTGCGCGCGCTCACCGCGGGCGGCATCGGCGTCGGCGTCGCCTCGGTGGCCGCCGGATCCGGTCAGGGACTGCCCGGCGCCGCTTCCGCACGCGGCGTCGCCACCGGGTACACCGGCGGCTCGCCGGCACTGGTGATCGGCACGGTGCAGGACCTCTCCGCGGCCGGGGTCGCGCACAGCCGGCAGATCGTCACCGGCATGCGGGCCGCGATCGCCGCGGCCAACGCGGCGGGCGGGAACGTGCGCTACGACCTGGTCGTGGCCGACGGGGCCGGCGATCCGGCACAGGTGCACCGGGCCACCCAGAGACTGCTCGTCGAACACCGGCCCGACGCGATGGTCGGCTCGTTCGGCATGGCCGCGATCTCGATCGTCGCCCCGCTGTGTGCCACCGCCGAGGTGCCGTTCCGGTTCCCGCTCGGCAGTGGACCGCGGGGCATGGCCCGGGTGGCGGCCCTGCAGGGCGAGCGGCTCGACCACCATCCGGGCGAACCCGACTGGCACACCTACGGCCGGCTCGCCGTGCAGCAGGTGCTGGGTGAGCTGACCGCCCTCTGAGACCGCCCGGCCGAACCCCTCGCCCGATCGCAAAGAGGAGATTTCACCTTCGATCTCGACCGAGATCAGCGGCATGACCGGGGATTTCGGCCCGTTTCCCGGATACGGCAACGAAATCCGGTGTTCAACTCTTGTCTCGTGACCGTTCTCATGGTCAGATCGAGACGTGGCCCGCCCCTTGAGTCCGACCCCCCGTCATGCCGCTCTGGACGAGATCTCCAAGCGGATCATCGAGGAGCTCCAGACCGACGGTCGCAAGCCCTATGCCGCCGTCGGCAAGGCCGTGGGCCTGTCCGAGGCCGCCGTCCGGCAACGGGTTCAGCGCCTGCAGGAATCCGGAGTCATCCAGATCGTCGCCGTCACCGATCCGGTACAGGTCGGGTTCACCCGGCAGGCCATGCTCGGCGTCCGCACCGAGTCCGACGTCCTGGTGATCGCCGACCGGATCTCCGCCCTCGAGGGCGTGGACTACGTCGTCGTCACCACCGGTACCTACGACCTGCTGGTCGAGGTCTACGCCGAGAACGACGAGTCACTTCTGCACCTGATCAACAACGGCGTCCGTGCCATCGACGGAGTGATCTCCACCGAGACCTTCGTCTATCTCCGTCTGCACAAGCAGCTCTACAACTGGGGTACCCGATGACGAACAGCGCGAACCACTCGAGCAAACCGCAGGACCACCTCTGGATGCACTTCACCAGGCAGTCGGTCACCCCACCGGTGATCGTGCGCGGTGAGGGCGCCTACATCTGGGACGCCGAAGGCCGGCGCTACTTCGACGGCCTGGCCGGGCTGTTCACCGTGCAGGTGGGTCACGGTCGCGCCGAACTCGCCGATGCCGCCGCCAAGCAGGCCCGCGAGCTGGCCTTCTTCCCGCTCTGGTCCTACGCGCACCCGCGGGCCATCGAGCTGGCCGACCGGCTGGCCGCCGAGGCCCCGGCCGACCTCAACCACGTCTTCTTCACCAGCGGTGGCGGCGAGGCCGTCGAGACCGCGTGGAAACTGGCCAAGCAGTACTTCAAGCTGATCGGCAAGCCGACCAAGCACAAGGTGATCTCGCGAGCGGTGGCCTACCACGGCACCCCGCAGGGCGCCCTGGCGATCACCGGCATCCCGGCGGCGAAGGAGATGTTCGAGCCGCTGGTGCCGGGTGGATTCCGGGTGCCGAACACCAACCTCTACCGCGCCCCCGAGCACCTGCGTGAGGACCCGAAGGCCTTCGGGCTCTGGGCCGCCGAGCGCATCCGCGAGGCGATCGAGTTCGAGGGTCCGGACACCGTGGCCGCGGTGTTCCTCGAGCCGGTGCAGAACTCCGGCGGCTGTTTCCCGCCGCCGCCCGGGTACTTCGACCGGGTCCGGGAGATCTGCGACGAGTACGACGTGCTGCTGGTGAGCGACGAGACGATCTGCGCCTTCGGCCGGATCGGCGGAATGTTCGCCTGCAACGACCTCGGCTACGTACCCGACATGATCACCACGGCCAAGGGGCTGACCAGCGGATACGCACCGCTCGGCTGCATGATCGCCTCGGACCGGATCTACGAGCCGTTCAGCCAGGGCTCGGTCTCCTTCCCGCACGGCTACACCTTCGGCGGGCACCCGGTCTCGGCCGCGGTGGCGATGGCCAACCTCGACATCATGGAGCGCGAGGGCCTCTACGACCACGTACGCAGCAACGCCCCCGCCTTCCGGGCCAGCCTGGAGACCTTGCTCGACCTGCCCCTGGTGGGCGACGTCCGGGGTGAGGGATTCTTCTACGGCATCGAGCTGGTCAAGGACAAGACCACCCGGGAGACCTTCGACGAGGAGGAGTCCGAGCGGCTGCTGCGCGGCTTCCTCTCCAAGGCGCTCTTCGACGCCGGCCTCTACTGC
>DAIOVT010000336.1:0-4821 GCA_036758885.1 Kineosporiaceae bacterium | reverse complement strand
ACCAGGTGCCCGACGGTCTGGCGCTGGTCCGGGGCGCCCAGGCGGTGATCAGCATGGGCGGCTACAACACGGTCAGCGAGGTGATGTCGACCCAACGCCCCTCGCTGCTGGTGCCCCGTCTCGCCCCTCGCCGCGAGCAACTGATCCGGGCCCGCACGCTGAGCCGGCGCGGCGCCGTGCACACCACCGGCAGCAAGCCGGCCGGCCCCGAGGTGCTCACCGACTGGCTGGCCGAACACGCCGGGCAGGTCTCCCCCCGTGAGTGCGTCGACCTGCGCGGTCTGGCGCACACCGCGACCCGGGCCGCCGCCCTGCTCTCCCCCGCGGAGGAGTTCGACCGTGTCGCCTGACCTCGCGCCGCCCGGCGTCGAACGGCTGCCCGGCGAACACATCGGCTACGTGGTCAAGGTGTACCCGCGGTTCTCGGAGACCTTCATCGTCACCGAGGTGCTGGCCCGTGAGGCGCACGGCGAGCAGCTGTCGATCTTCGCCCTGCGGCCGACCTCCGACACCCGGTTCCACCCCGAGATCGCCCGGGTGCGGGCGCCGGTGCGATTCGTGCCCCGGGCGGCCAAGGCCGCCGACCTGTGGCGCGAGGTGGCGGCCGCCGAGGCCGAGATCCCGGGGTTCGCGCAACGGTTCGCCGCACTGCTGCCGGTGCTCGCCGGAAGGGCCGCGGACGATGTCGGCCAGGCGGTCTCACTCGCGATCTCGGTGCATCGGCTGGGCATCACCCGGCTGCACGCGCATTTCGCCTCGCTCTCCGGGCAGACCGCCTCGCTGGCCGCACGGCTGGCCGGCATCGGCTACTCGCTGACCGCGCACGCCAAGGACATCTTCCACGACTCCGTCGATCCCGGCGTGCTCGCCGACACCCTGACCGCGGCCGACCGGGTGATCACCATCAGCCGGTTCAACGAGCGCTACCTGAGCACCCGGCTGCCCGGCCTGGACCGGCTGCACCTGGTGCGAAACGGCCTGGAGCTCAACCGGTTCCGGTTCCGGACGCCGCCACCCCCGGGCGCCCGGCTGGAGGTCGTCGCGGTCGGCCGGCTGGTCGAGAAGAAGGGTTTCGACCGGCTGGTGCGGGCGGCGGCGGAGCTGACGTCGTCCGGGTGCCACGTCCGGGTGCGGATCGCCGGCGCCGGCGAGCAGGAGGACGACCTGCGCGCGCTGATCGCCGAGCGCCACCTGCACGACGTGGTCGAACTGCTCGGCCCGCTCAGCCAACTCGAGGTCGCCGACCTGCTGGCGAGCGCCGACGTGTTCGCGGCGCCGTGCGTGGTGGGCGCCGACGGCAACGCCGACGGGCTGCCCACGGTGCTGCTCGAGGCGATGGCCAGCGGCGTGGTCTGTGTCGGCACCGATGTCACCGGCATCGGCGAGGTGCTCGGTACCCACGACGGTCGCAGCACCGGCGTGCTGATCCCCAGCGACGACCACGACGCGCTGGTCGCCGCGCTGCGCCGGGTGGCCGCTCCGGACTACCCGCGGCGCGACGTCGCGACCGCGGCCCGGGCCCTGATCGAGGAGCAGTTCGACAGCTCCCGGCAGGCCGAACTGCTCCGCCGGCTCACCGTGCCCGCGACGAGTTCACCTGCCGCGCAAGCGATCTCGCCCGCACCCGCCACCAGGCCGGCGTCCTTGGCGGAGGTGCGCTGATGCGGATCGCCTACGTCTGCGCCGACCCGGGCATCCCGGTGTTCGGCACCAAGGGCGCCTCGGTGCACGTGCAGGAACTGGTGCGGACCTGGCACCGCCGAGGCGACCAGGTGACCGTCTACTGCACCCGGCTGGGCGAGCACGTGCCCGCCGATCTGGCCGGCCTGCCGGTGGTCTGCGACCCGGTGGTCAAGGGCGGGGACGCCGCCGACCGCGAACGCGGGCAGGCCGAGGCGGCGGCCCGGTTGGCGAAGCTGGCGCTGGCCGACGGGGTCGACCTGGTGCACGAGCGCTACTCGTTGTTCTCCACCGCGCTGGCCGACATGACCGCGCAGTCCGGTGTGCCCGGGCTGCTCGAGGTGAACGCGCCGCTGATCGACGAACAGCGCACCCACCGCACCCTGGTCGACGCCGCCGGCGCGGGCGCCGCGCTGGAACGTCAGGTGCTGGCCGCACGCCGGGTCTGCTGCGTCTCCCGCGAGGTGGCCGACTGGGTCGGCGCCACCCTCGGCCAGCAGGCCGAGATCGCCGACATCGTGGTGACCCCGAACGGTGTCGACCCCGAACGGTTCGCCGCCGCCGCGCACACCGAACCGGCCCTCGACCCACCGGTGGTGGTGTTCGTCGGCACGCTCAAGCCGTGGCACGGCGTCGAGATCCTGCTGGACGCCGCGGCGATCGCCCGCACCCGGTGGCGGCTGCGGATCGTGGGTGACGGCCCGCTGGCCGGGTCGCTGCGCGAACGTGCCGGCACGCTCGGTCTGGACGTCGACTTCCGTGGCGCCGTCGCCCCCGAGGCGGTTCCCGCGCACCTCGCCGACTGCCTGGTCGCGGTCGCGCCGTACCCGGCCGACGACAACCACTACTTCTCGCCGCTGAAGGTCTACGAGGCGGCCGCGGCGGGGCTGCCGGTGGTGGCCACCGCGGTCGGCCAGATCCCCGGGATCGTCGAGCACGGCCGAACCGGGCTGCTGGTGCCGCCGTCGCGGCCGGTCGAGCTCGCCGCCGCCGTCGACGCTCTGGTCGCCGACCCCGAGCGGGCCCGCCGGCTGGGCCGGGCGGGGCGGGACGTCGTCCGCCGCAGGCACACCTGGGACCAGGTGCTCGCCGCCGGGCTGGCCGGGGTGCTGCGATGACCGCGCCCGCGCTGCACGAGCGGGCGGGGCAGCCGGAGGCACCGAAGGCGCCGGGACCGATGCGGCGCAGCCTGCACCTGTTGCGTCCGCACCTGCGCGGGCACCGGACGATGCTCGCCGCCGGGGTGCTGGCGCTGCTGCTCGAGGTGGTCTTCCGGGTGCTGGAGCCCTGGCCGGTCAAGTTCGTCGTCGACGCGGTCACCCGCAGCCTGGGCGCCGACGTCGGGCCCGGGCCTGCGGCGTCCGTGCAACTGCTGCTCGGCTGTGCGCTGGCCACCGTCTCGATCGTCGGCCTGCGGGCGGTCTGCAACTACCTGGCCACCGTGGCCTTCGCCCTGGTCGGCTCGCGGGTGGCCACCGAGCTGCGGCAGCGGATCTTCGATCACCTGGCCCGGCTGGGTCAGGGGTTCCACGGCCGCAACCGCACCGGCGACACCGTGCAACGGGTGGTCAGCGACATCGGCCGGCTGCAGGAGGTCGCGGTCACCGCCGGGCTGCCGTTGCTCGCGAACGTGGTCACGCTGTTCGCGATGACCGGGGTGATGCTCTGGCTCGATCCGGTGCTGGCCCTGGTCGTGGTGGCCGCCTGTGCACTGTTCTGGCTTCTCTCCCAAGGGAGTTCACGCAAGATCACCGAAGCGTCCCGGAAGACCCGCAAGGGTGAGGGGGCGCTCGCCGACACCGTTCAGGAGACCCTCGGCGCGATCCGCGTGGTGCAGGCCTACGGGCTGGCGGACGTGCAGAGCCGGCAGTTCGGCCGGGCCGGCGAGAAGGCGCTCACCGAGGGAGTGAAGGCGCGCCGGCTGGCCGCCGGGCTGGAGCGCCGCACCGATGTACTGGTCGGCATCGCCACCGCGGTGGTGCTGTTCGTCGGCGGCTGGCGGGTCGTGCAGCACTCGATGACGCCCGGTGACCTGGTGCTCTTCCTGACCTATCTGAAGACCGCGATGAAACCGCTGCGCGACCTGGCCAAGTACACCGGACGGATCGCCCGCGCCGCGGCGTCCGGCGAACGGGTGGCCGACATCGCCGACGAGCCGGTGGAGATCACCGACCCCGACCGGCCCACCACCCTGACCGGCCCGCGCGGCGAACTCGCGCTGCACGGCGTCTCGGCGCACTGGCCGGCCCGCGCCGGCGAGCCGGCACAGCCGGTGCTGCGCCACCTCGACCTGTACCTGCCGGCCGGGCAGCGGGTCGCGGTGGTCGGTCCCTCCGGTTCGGGCAAGTCGACCTTGGGGTCGTTGCTGGTGCGGCTGATCGATCCGGCCGCCGGATCGATCCGGTTGGACGGCGTCGACCTGCGCCGGTTGCGGCTCGACGAACTACGCCGGCACGTCTCGCTGGTGCTGCAGGAGACGGTGCTGCTGAAGGGCACGATCACCGAGAACATCCGGCACGGCCGCCTCGACGCCACCGACGACGAGGTGGCCCGGGCCGCCGAACTGGCCCAGGTCAGCGACTTCGTCACCGAGCTGCCGTCCGGTTTCGACACCGTCGTCGGCGAACGCGGCGCGAGTCTTTCCGGCGGCCAGCGGCAGCGCATCGCGATCGCCCGTGCCCTGCTCCGCGACTCCGCGGTGGTGGTGCTCGACGAGGCGACCACCGGTCTCGACCCGGGCAACGCCGTCGCCGTGCGGGCCGGTATCGAGACGCTGACCAGGGGACGCACCACGATCTCGATCACCCACGACTCGGCGACGGCGTTCGCGGCGGACCGGGTGATCTGGCTCGAGGACGGCGCCGTGCTGGGCGACGCGCCACCGGAACACCTGGCCCGCACCATGCCGCGATTCCGGCAGTGGCTGGCCGACCATGCCGAGCCCGGGGGTGAGCGATGAACGACGACCAGGTGCTGCTCGAAGTGCTGCTCGATCCGGACCGGCTGTCCGAGCTGCTCGGCCGGCCGGTGCGGGCACACCGGTTGCGGCACAAGCCGAATCTCTCCACGGTCGCCGCGATCAGCGACCACCACGGCCGGCCGTGCGGCTGGCTGCGGCTGGTGCATCCGGTGCACGAGAGC
>DAIOVT010000335.1:0-4827 GCA_036758885.1 Kineosporiaceae bacterium | reverse complement strand
CGAGGTGGCGCCGGGCAACGAGATCTTCCGGGTGATGGACATCGCGTTGAAGGCGGCCGACGTGCGTCCGGCGCTGCAGGTCGTCGAGCGCGAGTTCGGGCTGCTCGAGATCCACGCCAACTCCCAGGCCGAGGTGCTCGCCTCGGGCTCGGCGGTACTCGCCCACCTCGGCCTGTCCGAGTCCGACCGGATCAAGCCGGCCATCGCCTCGGCGCAGTTCGTCACCAACGTCAGCCCGTACCAGGCGCAGCTGATCAACAAGTGGCGCAAGGGATCTCTGCTGATGGCGGGCAGTTCGCTGTTCGTGCTCGAGGTCGCTCCGGCGGCGTACGCGACCCTCGCCGCCAACGAGGCCGAGAAGGCCGCCAACATCACCCTGGTCGAGGTGCGCGCGGTCGGCCGGTTCGGCCGGGTGTTCCTCTCCGGCACCGAGAGCGAGGTGCAGTCCGCCCGGGACGCAGCCGTCGCCGCGCTCGACAAGATCGACGGGAGGCAGTCATGAGCATCATCGGGGTCAGTGCCGTCGAGACCGCCGCCGGTGCGTCCGGTTCAGCCGGTGCGTCCGGCGCCGAACTGCGGCTCGCCGTCGGCGACGTGGTCACGCCGTTGGCCAAGGAACGCGCCGCCGCGCTCGGGGTGCGGATCGTCCGGCCCGGCGCGGCGTCCGCAACAACCGCGAGCGCCGCCCCGCCGCCGCGACAGCCGGGTAAACCCCTGGCGGCCAACGGTTCCGGCCCGCGGGGCGGGCAGAGCCGCTCTGCGGCAACGCTGTTGCTGGACGGCGCGGCCCCGCGCGCCGCCGACCCGCGCAGCGTCAACGTGCTCTACCACCGCGGCCTGGCCGCCGGTCAGCGCACCGAGTCGACCTCCCCCGTGATCATGCAGAAGTGCGCGTGCGAGACCGGCGTGTCCACCCCGGGGGGCCGGGGACGGGTGGCCGTGATCGGTGCCGGCAACGTCGGGTCGATCGCCGCCCTGCGTCTGGCCGAGGCCGACCTGTTCGACGAGGTGGTGCTGGTCGACGTGCTCCCCGGACGCGCCGCGGGCATCGCCCTGGACCTGTGGCACGACGCCGGACTCGCCGCCTTCTCGACAAGAATCGTTGGCAGCGAAGACATGTCGGCGATTTGCGGCTCGCGGTACGTGATCGTGACCGCGGGCAAACCCCGCCGGCCGGGGATGACCCGGACGGATCTGACCGCGGTCAACGCCGGGATCGTCGGACCGATCGCGCAGACCATCGCCCGGGAGGCGCCCGACTCGGTGATGGTGGTGGTCAGCAACCCATTGGAGGAGATGACCCATCTCGCCCAGGTGCGCAGCGGATTCCCCGCCGAACGGGTGCTCGGCATGGCCGGCGTGCTCGACTCGACCCGGTTCTGTTCGCTGGTCGGGCTGACCGGGGTGTGCGCTCCGGCCGACGTGCACGCCTTCGCCCTCGGCAGCCACGGCCCCGAGATGGTGATCCCGCTCAGCCAGGCGACGGTCCACGGCACTCCGTTGACCTCACTGCTGCCGGCCGACCAGGTGGACGCGATCGTGGAACGCACCCGTGACTCCGGCGCCGAGGTGGTGAAACTGCTGCAGAGCGGCAGCGCCTACTTCGCGCCGGGGCACTCGGCGGCGCTGATGGTGGTGACGATGGCGACGTCCGGCGATCGGGTGCTGGCCTGCGCCGTCGAACCCGCCGGCGCCTACGACATCCGCGACACCCGGGTCGGGCTGCCGGTGCGCCTGGGCCCGGGCGGGCTGCGCTCGGTCGAACGGCTCGACCTGACGCCGTCCGAGCTGACCGAACTGCGCTCGGCGGCCGACCGGCTGCGGGAGCGGATCAACGAGGTGGCCTGATGCGCGCCGTCGTCCTCGGCAGCACCCGACCGGTCGGCACCGGGCGGGTGAGCGTCGAGCAGGTCGCCGAACCGGTACTGCTGCACCCGGCCGATGCGCTGGTGCGGGTGCAGGCCGCCGGGGTCTGCGGCACCGATCTGCACGCCGTCGCCGGACATCTGCCGGGCGCCGAGGCGGGCACCCGGCTGGGCCACGAGTACGTGGGCGAGATCGTCGAACTCGGGGCGGCGGTGACCCGGCTGAGCATCGGCAACCGGGTGGTCGGCTCGGACTTCACCGCCTGCGGAACCTGTTGGTACTGCACGCGTCAGGCCTTCTGGCACTGCTCCTCGCGAAGCTTCCTGGGCACCGGAACGGCGTTCGGCAACTCCACCCCGGGGGCGCAGGCCGAACTGGTCCGGGTGCCGTTCGCCGAGGTGACGCTCGCCCCGCTGCCGGCCTCGATCGACGCGCGGCTCGGGGTGCTGATGAGCGACAACCTGGCCACCGCGTTCTCGGCCCTGGACGCCGCGGCGCTGGCACCGTCGCAGACCGTGGCGGTGATCGGCGGCGGACCGGTCGGCCAGCTCACCGCGCTGGCGGCCCAGCTCAGCGGCGCCGGGGCCGTCGTCCTGTCCGATCCGGTGCCGGCCAGGCGGCAGTTCGCCGCCGAGCGGGGATCGTTGGCCTGCGAGCCCGACGACCTCGCCGCGGCACTGCGGACGACGACCGAGGGCCGCGGCGCCGACATCGTCGTCGAAGCGGTCGGCGGGGCACGGGGTTTGGAGGCGGCACTGGCCGCCGTGCGTCCCGGCGGACGCATCGCCAGCGTCAGCGCGCACAGCCAGACGACCTGGCCGATGCCGCTGGCCGACACGTTCGCGCGGGAGGTGTCGCTGGCTTTTGTGATCGGCGACCCGATCCGGATGCGTCCGCGCATGCTCGCCTACGCACGGGCAGGGCTGCTGGACCAGGCGCGGGATCTGGTCGAGCTGAGAGGCCTGCACGAGGCAGCCGCCGCGTACGCTGACATGAGCGACATGACCGCGATGAAGATCGCGCTCGTGCCCTAGCCGTCCCCGGTGCGAGGAGGCCCCGTGGCTCAGCCGGCTGAACATCTGCGGGCGGTCGTCCCCCCGCCGGACGGCGCCCTCGCCGGGCCCTCCCTCGACGCCGGTCTGGACTCCTTCCACAAGGCCGCGATCCACATCCTGGCCGCCCGCGAACTCGAGGACGCGCTCGGCGGCGTCACCCACGAGGCTCGGGAGTTGCTGGACAGCGACATCGCCGGAGTGCTGCTGCGCCAAGGCGATTCGATCCACATGCGCGGCTGCGTGGGCCATCACCGGCTGGAGACCTCGCTGCTGGTGATGAACCGCGGCCAGGGTCTGGCCGGGCTGGTCTTCGCCACCGGACGGCCCGCGCGGGTGGACAACTATATCGGCAGCACCACGATCTCGAACGACTTCCAGTCCCTGGCCCGGCTGGAGGGCACCAGTTGTGCGCTGGGTGTGCCGATCGTGCTCGACTCCGACATCATCGGCGTGCTCGAGGTGTGGCGCCGCGACGAACGCGCCTACGACGATGTCGATGAGTCCAGGTTGCTGGCGCTGGCCGACCTGGCCGCGATCGGCCTCGACAACGCCCGGTTGATGGACGCCAACCGCGAGGCCCTGGTGCAGATCGAGAAGGCCAACGAGCGGCTCTCGGCGCAGTTGAGCCGGGTCGACCAGGCGCTGGCGTTGCAGCACCAGCTGATCGACGACCTGCTCGCCGGACGCCGCGTCGGCGAGCTGGTGACGACGCTGGCGCAGCACACCGGACTGCCGGTGGCGCTGTTCGACGGCGAGCTGGAAATCGTTGCGGCGCAACCGGAACCGACACCATGGATGATCGATGCGGTGCGCACGCTGACCGTCGGTTCGGCGTCCGGGCCGCCCACCCGGTCGGCGCGCCGTCCCGATGGGCAGGTGACCGCGCACGCGGTTCGGATCGGTGACGACACGATCGGCTGGCTGGTGGTGGCGGTGCCCGCGGAGTCCGGCCCCGCCGACGTGGGTCTGGCGCTGACCCAGGGGGCGCTCGCCTGCGCCCTGGCCCAGCTGCAGGAGCGCACCGCCACCGACGCCCAGGCGGCGATGCGCGAGGACATGCTGCTCAACCTGCTCACCGGTGGCCGCGACGAGCGTCGCGCGGCGGTGGCCCGGGCCAAGTACGTGAACATCGATCTCAAGGGGCCGTTGCGAGTCTGCCTGGCGCACATCGAGTTACGCGACTTCGCCTCGGAGTCGTTCTCGGACGCCGCGGGCGCCGACACGGTGCGCCGCCGGCTGCAACGGCGGATCGAACAGGAGCTCTCCGGGTCGAACGTGTCCCGCTCGCTCGGCGCGCTGCGCGGCGACACCGTGGTGATCCTGGTGCGGGCCGACACCGCGGCCAACCTGCGTGACCTGCTCGCCGGTGTGAGCCGGGCGGTGGTCGAGGACTCGCCGCAGGCGCGGATCTCGTGGGGGGTCAGCGGTGAACGGACCAGCCCGATGGAGCTCAAGGACGCCAGCCATGAGGCGACCACCGCACTGCACGTGGCGCGGTCGTCGTCCACCACCGGGGTCGCGGTCTTCGACGAGCTCGGCATTCTCGGCCTGGTGCTCAGCGGCCCGCAGGGGCGCAACCTGCAGCAGTTCGTCGACGCCACCATCGGCCCGCTGATCGCCCACGACCGGCGCCGCGGCTCGTACCTGCTGCTCACCCTGAAGACCTGGCTGGACTGCAACTGCTCGCAGGCCGAGACCGCCGAAACCCTTTACGTGCACACCAAAACCGTCAAGTACCGGCTCGAGCAGATCAGCAAACTCACCGGTCTCGACCTGCGCCAGCACAAGGACCGGCTGCGCATCGACCTGGCCATCCGCACCTTCGAACTCGCCTGACGCGGCGGCCCACCGACGGGCGACTAGCATCGAGAGGTGCCCTCCCCCGAACAGCTCACGTCGCGCGAAC
>DAIOVT010000334.1:0-4831 GCA_036758885.1 Kineosporiaceae bacterium | reverse complement strand
GGCCAGATCGAGGGCGGCATCGCCCAGGCGATCGGCGCGGCGCTGTACGAACACGTCCAGGTCGACGAGGGCGGCCGGGTGGTCAGCGACATCCTGCGCGCGTACTACATGCCCACCTACGCCGATGTGCCCCGCACCGAGGTGTACTTCGCCGACACCAGCGACGTGCTCGGCCCGCAGGGCGCGAAGTCGATGAGCGAGTCGCCGTACAACCCGGTGGCGCCGGCCCTGGCCGACGCGATCCGGGACGCCACCGGCATCCGGTTCACCAGGACCCCGATCGGCCGGGACCGGATCCACGCGGCCCTGACCGCCGCCCGGGAAGCCGCCGCGACGAATGATCAGGAGGCCGGCCGGGCGGACGGTCAGGGTGAGGCGTAGAGATCACCACTGATAGGGAAGGAACTTGCCGTCGAAGGTGACGACGACCCGGTCACCGCCCGGGTCCTCGCGGCGGGAGACCTCGAGGTTGAAGTTGATCGCGCTCATGATCCCGTCGCCGAACTGCTCGTGGATCAGCGCCTTGATCGCCGGGCCGTAGACGTCGATCGCCTCGTGGAACCGGTAGATCGTCGGGTCGGCACCGATGCCGGGCTCGGGCACCCGGGTGGGCTGCAGCTGCAGCGCCTCGACCGCCGAGGCGTCCAGGTCGAGCAGCTCGCCCACCGCCTCGGCCTGCGCCGCCGGCACCGGGTGGCTGCCGAGCAGGGCGGCGACCGTCCAGACCGGCGGACGTCCGATCGACTCGGCGATGCCGGCCCAGGTCAGGCCCTTGCGACGGCGGGCACGATCGATGATCCGGCCGGCCTCGGCCTTGCCGAGGGGGGCGCCGTCCTGATCGGGGGTCGGGTTCGTCATGACTCAGCTCCGGGTGCTGTAGGAGTGGGCGCCGGTACCGGCGAGGCTGCCGCCGTCCACGATCAGGTACTCCTCGCGGATCGGCGTGCCGGCGAAGTAGGACTCGAGGATCTCCCGGGTGCCGGCCGCGTACCGGGTCTGCGCGGACAGCGACGAACCCGAGATGTGCGGGGTCATGCCGTGGTGCGGCATCGTCCGCCAGGGGTGGTCGGCCGGGGCGGGCTGCGGGTACCAGACGTCGCCCGCGTAGCCGGCCAGTTGGCCGCTCTCGAGGGCGCGGGCGATCGCGTCGCGGTTCACGATCAGGGCCCGGGCGGTGTTGATCAGGTACGTGCCGCGGCGCATGGTGGCCAGCAACTCGTCGTTGAACAGGTCCTGGGTCTGCGGGTGCAGCGGGGCGTTGATGGTCACCACGTCGCAGTGCGGCACCATGTCGGCCGCGCTCTCGTGGAAGGTCAGGTTCAGTTCCTGCTCGAGCTCGGCGGGCAGCCGGTGCCGGTCGGTGTAGTGCAGCCGGACGTCGAACGGGGCGAGCCGGCGCAGGACGGCGAGGCCGATGCGTCCGGCGGCGATGGTGCCGACGTCCATGCCCTCGAGGTCGTAGGAGCGGGCGACGCAGTCGGCGATGTTCCAGCCGCCCTCACGGACGACGTCGTAGGACGGCAGGTAGTTGCGAACCTGCGACAGGATCATCATCACCACGTGCTCGGCGACGCTGATGCTGTTGCAGAAGGTCACCTCGGCGACCGTCACCCCGTGCGCGATCGCGGCGTCCAGGTCGACGTGGTCCGAACCGATGCCGGCGGTGAGCGCGAGCTTGAGGTTGGGCGCCTTGGCGATCCGCTCCGCGGTCAGATAGGCGGGCCAGAACGGCTGCGAGATCACCACCTCGGCGTCGGCCAGGTGACGGTCGAACTCGGAGTTCTCGCCGTCCTTGTCGGAGGTCACCACCAGTTCGTGACCCAGACCTTCGAGATAGGAGCGCAGACCGAGTTCACCCGAGACGCTGCCCAGCAGCGCGCCCGGGGTGAAGTCGACGGCCGACGGGGTCGGCAGGGTCTGGCCGTCGGGATAGCGCTCCAGCTTCGGGAGGCCGTCGCGGGCGTAGGTGGAGGGGTAGCCGTCCACCGGGTCGTCATAGAGAACACAAAGCACCTTTGCCATGCCCCAAACCCTGTGGGCGGCAACGGCTTGCAACAACAGCCCCAGTCACGGTTTCGTCTATCCCATCATCACCATCGTGGATCGAGTCGTGGATCGAGGTGTGCGGATGCCCGGTGACGTGCAGATCCGGCAGCTGGAGTACCTGGTCTCGCTCGCGCACGAACGGCACTTCGGCCGGGCGGCGGCGGCCTGCCACGCCAGCCAGCCCGCGCTCTCCGCCGCGCTGCGCAAGCTCGAGTCGGCGCTGGGGGTGACGATCGTGCACCGCGGGCACCGGTTCGTGGGATTCACCGCCGAGGGCCGGCAGGTGGTCGGCTGGGCGCACCGCATCCTGGCCGAACGCGACGCGCTGCACGCCGACCTCGGCCAGCTGCGCGACGGGCTGACCGCGACCCTGCGGATCGGCGCGATCCCCACCGCCATCCCGGCCAGCGGATTGATCAGCGACGCCTTCCAGCAGCACCACCCGCACGCCCGGGTGCGCATCGAGGCGCTCTCGTCGCGGGAGATCGGCAAGCGGCTCGCCGAGTTCGACCTCGACGCCGGGCTGACCTACCTCGAGGGGCACGCACCGGACGGCACCGTCGAGCACGAGCTGTACCGGGAGCGGTACCTGCTGCTCACCCCCGAGGACGACGATCCCGCCCGGCTCACCGAGATCGGCTGGGCCGAGGCCGCCGCGCTGCCGCTGTGCGCGCTCAGCCCGGACATGCGCAACCGGCAGATCCTGGACGCCGCTGTGCTCGCCGCCGGCGCCCGGCTCGATCCGGTCGTCGAGACCGACACCGTGGACGCGCTCTACGCCCACCTCGGCACCGGGCGGTCGTGCATCGTCGCGCACGCCTGGATGCACGCCTTCGGGGTGCCGGCCGGGATGCGCGTGGTGCCGATGGCCGGGACGTCGCCGCGTCCGCCGGTCGGCCTGGTCATCTCCGACCAGCAGCCGCTCTCGATCATCGCCGCCGCGGTGCTGGCAGCAACCGCCGACCTCGACATCGCCGGTCGGCTGGACCGGGCGCAGATCTCGGCCCTGACCGGCTGAGTCCGGTTCTGCCGGTCAGCCGCTGCCGGGGGAGGGGCGCAGCCCGAACAGTTCGGCGAGCACCCGGGCGACGCCGTCCTCGTCGTTGGACGGCGCGACGTGATGCGCCACCTCGAACAGCGCCGGATCGGCGTTGGCCATCGCGTAGCCGGTGCCTGCCCAGGTGAGCATCGGCAGGTCGTTCGGCATGTCACCGAACGCCACGACATTCTCCGAGCTCACCCCGATCTCGGCGCAAACACGTTCCAGTGCGGTCGCTTTGGTCACTCCGGGGGCACTGACCTCGATGAGTCCAGGCATGCTCCAGGTGACCGTCGCGCGGCTGCCCACGGCGTCAGCGACAACCTTGCGCAACGCGTCGAGGTCGACCCGCTGCGCACGCACCAGCAGCTTGACCGCCGGTTCGGTCCAGAGCTCCTCGAGCGATCCGCACGGGAAGTCGCCCGACGGGTCGAGCGTGCGGATGAATCCATGCTCGTGCCGGGGGCCGTCCGGAAACTCCAGGGCGAATACCGCCCCCGGCACGACACTCGAGATCGCCTCTGCCACAAGGAGTCCGGCGTCACGATCGATGCCGCGCGCCTCGCGGACAGACCTCGTGGCGGCGTCGAACCAGATCGCCCCGTTGCTCACGATCGCCATGCCGTGGCCACCGACCAGGGGCCACAGGTCGGTCATCCAGCGCAACGGCCGGCCGGTGACGAACAGCACGGCGACGCCGAGCGCGTCGAGATCGGCCAGCACCCGCCGGGTGAAGGGGGAGACCGATTCGTCCGACCGCAGCAGGGTGCCGTCCAGATCGGTGGCCACCAGCCGGCGTCCCTGCCCGACGGGCGCAGCAGTCTTGCGGTCGCTCGCGGCGAACGGCGGACGGCGCCCCACAGACGGATCGGTCATTGCCCGACGCTAACCCCTTAGCGTGGCTCAGGCAGCGTCCGCGTCCCAGGGGAGAAGCACGATGAGCGATCAGGAGACCCGCAGGCAGGCCCAGGCGGCGTCCTTCGACCGGGCCGCCGAGGTCTACGAGCGGGCCCGGCCAAGCTATCCGGAACCGGCGGTCGACTGGATCTTCGAGGGTCTGCCGGCCGAGCCGGCGGTGCTCGATCTCGGTGCCGGCACCGGCAAGCTGACCCGCGCCCTGGCCGGCCGGGCCGGTCAGCTGTTCGCCGTCGACCCCAGCGAGCAGATGCTCCGCCAACTGCGTGCGGCGCTGCCCGGCGTCCGCGCCGAGATCGGCACCGCCGAGCGGATCCCGTTGCCCGATTCGAGCCTCGATCTGGTGGTCGCGGCGCAGGCCTGGCACTGGGTCGACCCGGTCGTGGCCGAACCGGAGGTGGACCGGGTGCTGCGTCCGGGTGGGCGGCTCGCGCTGATCTGGAACGTCCGGGACGATCGCGTGCCGTGGGTGGCCCGGCTGGCCGAGGTGATGGAGCCCTCGTCGGCCGAGAACTACGTCGAGGACTACGCCGCCACGTTGACCAGTTCGTTCGGGCCGTTCGAGCGTTTCACCACCACCTGGCAGCGTCCGTTCGACCGCGCGTCGCTGCTCGATCTGGTCGCCTCGCGCAGCCACTACATCGTCGCCGATGAGTCCGAACGCGCCGCGATCCTCACCGCCGTGGGCCACTTCCTGGACACCGACCCCGAGCTCGGCGGCGCCACGAGTTGGTCGATGCCCTACCGGACCGAGGTCTTCCGCGTCACCACCCCACGGTGATCAGTCGAAAATAGCTGTCACGTTCGCGGTTAGCTGGTGGCGGGGGTGTA
>DAIOVT010000333.1:0-4833 GCA_036758885.1 Kineosporiaceae bacterium | reverse complement strand
GCGCTCGTGCAGCACCGCGGCCGCGATCAGGATCGTGAACGGCACCTGCGCCTGCAGCACCAGCGCGGCCAGACCGGGCGAGAAGCCCGCCGCCATGGCGGTGTAGAGCAGCCCGAACTGGCCGGCGCTCATGCACAGCCCGACGCCGACGATCCGCCAGGTCGGTGCCGCCGGACGAGCGACCACCACGGCCAACGCCCCGACCAGGGCGAATCGGACGGCGGCGAACAGCAGCGGCGGCACGCCGTCCAGCCCGACGTCGATGACCACGAAGTTGAGACCCCAGATGACGCCGATCAGTATGCCCAGCAAGGCTTCCCGAATACCCACGGCAGCATCGTGGCGCTCAAGTTCATAAAGCAACAGCGCCGATTTCTACATTCAATCACTTAGCATTCCTTCATGATTGATCCGGCCGGCCTGAAGGCCCTGATCGCTCTCGCCGATCACGGCACGGTCGCCGCGGCGGCCGACGCACTGGGCTACACGCCGTCGGCCGTCTCCCAGCAGCTGAAGCGTCTGCACGGTGAGATCGGCACCCCGGTGACCGAGCAGGTCGGCCGGACCCTTCGGCTCACCCCGGCCGGACAGACGCTGGTCGGCGACGGCCGGGACCTGTTGGTGCAGTGGGCCGATCTGGAGGCGCGACTGCCGACGGCGGGTGCGGCGCTGTCGGGGCGGCTCTCGATCGCCGGCTTCGCCACCGGGGTCAGGGGGCTGCTGGCACCGGTGGTCGCCGAACTGGCCGAGGTCGCGCCCGGTCTGCAGATCGGGCTGCACGAGATCGAGGTGGACCCGGCGATCGACGGCGTCCGCACCGGCCGCTACGACGCGGCCCTGGTGCACGCCTGGCGCGGCCTGCCCGCCCAGATTCCCGGCGACCTGGTCGTCGACGAGGTCTGCACCGACCGCGCGGACGTCGCCGTGCGCGCCGATCATCCCCTGGCCGCCGCCGAACGGGTGACTCCAGCCGCCCTGATCGAGGACCTGTGGACCGTGCAGCCGCCGGGCACCATCTGCCACCGCTGGTTCCTGCACATGTTCCAGGCCGTCGCTCACACACCGCCGCGTTGCTGGCAGATCGCCGAGTACGCCACACAGCTCGAGATGGTCGCCCGGCTCGGCGCCGTGGCCCTGATCCCCCGGCTCGGCCGCACCGGCCCACTCGAGGCCGGGAGCGGTCCGGCGACGTCCGGCGGTATTCGATTCCTGAGGGTGGAACAGCCGGTGCCGCAGCGCGAGGTCTCCATCGTCTGGCGGCACGGGCTGCGAGGTACGGCGGTGCACCGCACGACCCTGCAACTCCTGCGCCGGCACAGCCCCTGACCCGCCACCTCGCCGGCCCTGCGCGCCGGCCTATCGCGGCTCGTACACTGCGCAGATGGCCGCCACCCAGCAGACCTCGACGTCCAGCGACGACCTGCGGGCGCGCCTGCGCGACCTGGCCGGCGCCAAGACCCTGGACGACGTCTCGCTGCGCCGCTGGATGCACGGCCTGCCCGGGGTCGACCAGGTCGGTGCCGACGCCCGCGCCGCGGCGCTGGGCACCCGCTCGATCAAGACCACCGCGAAGCAGTGGGCGCTCGATCTCGCCGTCCGCATGGTCGACCTGACCACCCTGGAGGGCGCCGACTCCCCCGGCACCGTGCGCACCCTGTGCGCCAAGGCCAAGCTGCCCGATCCCGACGTGCCGGACGGGCCGCGTCCGGCCGCGATCTGTGTCTACGGCGACCTGGTGCCGGTGGCCAAGCAGGCGCTCGGCGACAGCGGCATCCACGTCGCCGCGGTGGCCACGGCCTTCCCCAGCGGGCGGGCCTCACTCGCGGTCAAGCTCGCCGACACCCGTGAGGCGGTGCTGGCCGGCGCCGACGAGATCGACATGGTGATCGATCGGGGGGCCTTCCTCTCCGGCTCCTACGCCAAGGTGTTCGAGGAGATCCTGGCCACCCGCGAGGTCTGCCAGGAGGCGATCGAACCGTTCGGCCGCCCCGCGCACCTGAAGGTGATCCTGGAGACCGGCGAGCTGGCCACCTACGACCATGTCCGCCAGGCCTCCTGGCTGGCGATGGCCGCGGGCGCCGACTTCATCAAGACCTCGACCGGAAAGGTCTCTCCCGCAGCGACTTTGCCGGTCACCCTGATCATGCTGGAGGCCGTGCGCGACTGGCACTCGCTGACCGGCGAGTTCATCGGGGTCAAGCCCGCCGGCGGGATCCGCACCGCCAAGGACGCGATCAAGTACCTGGTCACCGTCAACGAGGTGGCCGGTGCGCCCTGGCTCGACCCCGATCTGTTCCGCTTCGGCGCCTCCTCGTTGCTCAACGATCTGCTGTTGCAGCTGCGCCGGATCCGCACCGGCAACTACGCCGGGTCGGACTACCTGACGCTCTCCTGACCGGTCCTGCCCCGATGCGCGACGACCTCGACGCCCCGGTCCCCCTGGACGCTCCCGCGCGCCGGGTGGTGTCGCTGGTGCCCTCGCTGACCGAGGCGATCGCGGCGACCTGTCCCGACGTACTGGTCGGGGTCACCGACTGGTGCACGCATCCGGCCGACCTCACCGAGCAGGGCGTCGCGAGGGTGCGCGGCACCAAGAACCCCAACCGCGCGGCGATCGAGGCCCTGCGTCCCGACCTGGTGGTGGCGAACCAGGAGGAGAACCGCGAGCTCGACGTGGTGCGCCTGCGGGAGAAGGGGATCGCGGTCTGGGTGACCCGCATCGAGACCCTCGACGAGGCGTTCACCTCGATGCGCCGGCTGTTCACCGAAGCGCTCGGCGTCGCGGTTCCGGCCTGGCTCACCGAGGCACAACAACTCTGGGACGACGCCCCATCGGCGGGCCCGGCCGGCCCGGCCCGGCCGGCCCGGGTCGCCGTGCCGATCTGGCGTGATCCCTGGATGGTGGTCGGGCCACGCACCTTCACCACCGACCTGCTGGCGCGGCTGGGCTGGACCAACGCGTTCGGCGGCGAACCCGGATCCCCCTCGGCCGAGCGCTACCCGCACGCCGATCTCGCCGACATCGATCGCGCCGACCTCGACCTGGTGATGTTGCCCGACGAGCCGTACGTGTTCACCGAGCACGATGGGCCCGAGGCGTTCGCGACGGCCCCCACCGAACTGGTCAGCGGGCGTCTGCTGACCTGGTACGGACCGGCGTTGATCGAGGCGCACCGGCAACTGCCCCGCCCCGCCTGACAGCCGCAGGAACGCCGCCCGCGTGGCTTTGCGTCGGCGGCACTGGTAGAGAGACCCCCGTGCCTCAACAACCGCAGCGGGTGACCCGTGCCGCCATCGCGATCACCGGGGTGGGGATCGCGGTCTACGTGCTGGCGGTGTTCATCCGCAGTTCGCTGTCGGTGGCCGGGCTGGTGGCCGCAGAACGGTTCGGCATCAACGCTTCCCAGTTGTCCAGTTTCATGATGGTTCAGCTACTGATCTACGCCGCGATGCAGATCCCGGTGGGTCTGCTGGTCGACCGGTTCGGCCCGCGCCGGTTGCTGATCACCGGGTTGAGCATCATCACGCTCTCCGAGATCGGCTTCGCCCTGGCCACCACGTTCCCGGCGGCACTGCTCTCCCGGGTGTTCATCGGCGGGGGCGACGCGCTGATCTTCATCAGCGCGCTGCGTCTGGTGAACTCCTGGTTCCCGCCCGGCCGGGTGCCGCTGGCCACCCAGGGCATCGGCTTCCTCGGCCAGGTGGGCTCGATGGCGGCCGCGGTGCCGATGACGCTCGCGTTGCGGCAGTTCGGCTGGACGCCGACCTACCTGCTGCCGGCCGGCCTCGGCGCTGGGCTGCTGGTGGCCCTGGTGCTGCTGGTCCGGGACGCACCGGGCACCCGCGTGCACTCCGGCCCACCGATCTCCCCGCGCCGGGTCGCCTGGACGCTTCGCGACGTCTGGAGCCGGCCCGGCACCCGGCTCGGTTTCTGGACGCACTTCTCCTGCCCGTTCGCCGTCACCTCGTTCTCGTTGCTGTGGGGCTACCCGTTCCTGGTGCAGGGGCAGGGACGTTCCCCGGTCGCGGCGGGCAGCCTGCTCACGGTGGCGACGCTGGCCTCGGTGGTGTCCGCGCCGATCATCGGCCAGCTGGTGGGGCGCCGTCCGTTCCATCGCTCGACCATGGTGCTCGGCGTGCTGGTCTCGATGATGCTGGGCTGGGGCGCGGTGCTGGTCTGGCCGGGGCCGGCGCCGACCTGGGTGCTGGTGGCGATGGTGCTGGTGATCGGCGTCGGCGGGCCCGCCTCGATGATCGGGTTCGACTACGCGCGCACCTCGAACCCGCCCGACCGGCTCGGCGGCGCGACCGGGGTGATCAACCAGGGCGGCTTCATCGCGGCGCTGCTCACGGTGCTGGCGATCGGGGTGATCCTCGACTGGCGCACCCCCGACGGGCAGGCCTACACCCGCTCGGCGTTCGTGGCGGCGATGTCGTTCCAGTACCTGCCCTGGCTGATCGGCGTCGTCCAGGTGCTGCGCTACCGCCAGGCCACCCGCCAGGCGATCCGGGCCCGCGACCCCGAGGGCTACGAGCGTTTCCGGCACGGCGACCTGAGCGTCGACTGGTCGCTGGCCACCGCGGTGATGCCGAACGACCCCTACCGCACCCCTCCGGCCGGAATCCCTCGCAAGCGGCCCGAACCCGACTGATCGGGGTCACCCCGGTCAGCCCTGATCCGTACGGTCGGCACATCGGCGATCTGGCCCCTAACCTGTTCGCCATGGCGACGTTCGAGTACGCACCGGCCCCGGAGTCGCGGTCGGTACTGAATCTGCGCGAGACGTACGGCTTGTTCATCGGTGGGGAGTTCGTCGATCCGCGCAGCGGTGA
>DAIOVT010000332.1:0-4858 GCA_036758885.1 Kineosporiaceae bacterium | reverse complement strand
TGACGCCCTCATAGGTCGCGTAGTAGGGGTCGGGCATCAGCACCTCGTCGCCCGGTGAGCAGAGCGCGAGGATCGCCACCGCGATGCCCTCGGTAGCCCCCACGGTGACCAGCACGTTGCGGTCGGGGTCGAGATCGATGTCGTACCAACGCTTCTGGTGATCGGAGATCGCCCGGCGTAGCACCGGCAGGCCGCGCCCCGGCGGGTACTGGTTGATCCCGCCGGCGATCGCCTCGCGGGCGGCCCGCAGAATCTGCTCGGGCCCGTCGGTGTCCGGGAACCCCTGGCCCAGGTTGACCGAGTCGGTCGCCACCGCCAGCGCCGACATCTCGGCGAAGATCGTCGCGTGCAACGCCCCGGACGCATCGTCCGCGCCGCCGCCGGCGGGCTCGTCCAGCAGCCGGACGGCGCGGGCCACGCGCTGCCAGGGACCGCCAGGCAGTGGTCCGCCGGGCAGTGGTCTGCCGGGCAGTGGTCCGCCGGGCAGTGGTCCGCCGGGCAGTGGGCCGCCGGTCAGCGGTCCGGAGGGGCGGTCAGAGGTCATGAGATGCTCCGGGTGGCAACGGGTTCCGGGCCGAAGGCGCGCCGATAGCTGGTGGGGGTGACGCCGCGGACCCGATGGAAATGGTGCCGCAGCATCGTGCCCGAACCGAACCCGCAGGCCTGGGCGATCTGTTCGATGCTGAGGTCGCCGCGTTCGAGCAGTTCCTCGGCCAGGGCGACGCGCTGCCCGAGCACCCACTGGTGCGGGGTCACCCCGGTCTCGTCGCGGAACCGGCGGGCGAAGGTGCGTTCCGACATCGCCGCGCGCCGGGCCAGCACCTGTACCGAGAGATCGTCGTCGAGATGCGCCTGGGCCCAGTCGAGCACCGGCGCGAGGGTCGGTGCGTCGACCTCGCGCACCGGGGTCTGGGTGTACTGCGCCTGCCCGCCGGGGCGTTGCGGCGGCACCACCATCCGCCGGGCCAGCTGGTTGGCCGCGGCCGGCCCGTGCACCTGGCGCACCAGATGCAGGCACAGGTCGATGCCGGCCGCCGTGCCTGCGCTGGTCATGATCGGCCCGTCCTGCACGTAGAGCACGTCGGCGACCAGTTCGACCTGCGGGAACCACTCGGTGAACTGCTCGGCGTACCGCCAGTGGGTGGTGGCCTGCCGGCCGTCGAGCAGGCCTGCGCGGGCCAGCACGAAGGCGCCGTTGCACAACGACATCACGTGGGCGCCGCGCTCGATCGCGGCGCGCAGCTGGGTGACCAGCTCGGGCGAGGGCAGGTAGTGGATGCCCAGCCCGGGGACGACGATCAGATCGGCGGCGGCGAGATCGTCGAAGCCGTGCTCGGTGGTCACCGAGAAGCCGGTCAGGGTGGCGTAGCTGCCCGGGGCCGGGGCACAGATCGTGAACTCGCTGCTGGGGATGCCGTCGTCGGTGCGGTCCAGGCCGAAGACCTCGCAGGCCACCGCCATCTCGAAGGGGGACAGGCCCTCGTCGACGACGACCGCCACCGATCGCAGCGCGGGCGGTGCCACGGGACTCGGTTCCGGGGCCGCGGTGAGGGTCACCGGACCAGGGTGACGCAGGGGTGGCGGAAAATCAACGAAGGTCGGCATAACTGCCACTGGTGGCAGGGTTTCAATGCTCGGAGCATTACTGCCATGACGATCACCTTCTTCCTCGCGCTGATCCTGCTCATCTCCGTGCTGTCGGTGCCGCTGGGTGCCGACAGCCGCGGACTCGGTACCGCCGAGCGGGAACGCGACAAGCTCTGGTCCCGCTGAACCGGGTACGGGTCAGTCAGGTCAGCTCGGGTCAGTCGGCGATCCGGTTGCCCTGCTCGTCCCAGTGCGCGGCGACCTTCTTGCTGGGCTGTACCCGCGGCGGTTCGCCGGGCATCTTCGGATAGTCCGGCGGGTAGTTGAGCTCACCCTCACCGCGTTCCAGATCCGCCCGCCACAGCTCCAGCAGAGGCTCCAAAGAGCCTGCGTGAGAATCCATCTCGGCCCACGGGTCGCCCGATTCGGCGAGCCGGGACGGCACCGTGAACAGGTTGAACTCGCCGGGATCGGTCACCTCGGCGAGGTCGGACCAGGTCATCGGCGTCGACACCGGGGCGCCGGCCACCGGACGCAACGACCAGGCCGAGGCGATGGTGCGGTCGCGGCAGTTCTGGTTGTAGTCCACGAAGATCCGCTCGCCGCGTTCCTCCTTCCACCACGCGGTGGTCACCTGGTCGTCGCGGCGGGCCAGTTCCCGGCCGAAGGCGATCGCCGCGTGCCGCACGTCGGCGAACTCCCAGCGCGGCTCGATGCGCACGTAGACGTGCACGCCACGGTTGCCCGAGGTCTTCGGCCATCCGGTCAGGCCGAGATCGGCAAGCAGTTCCCGGGCCACCCCGGCCACCCGCACGGCGTCGGTGAACGAGGTGCCGGGCTGCGGGTCCAGGTCGATGCGCAGCTCGTCGGGCCGGTCGGTGTCGGCGCGGCGCACCGGCCACGGGTGGAAGGTGATCGTGCCCATGTGCGCGCACCACACCAGCACCGCGGGCTCGGTGGGACAGATCTCGTCGGCGGGGCGTCCGGAGGGGAAGGTGACCCGCGCGGTCTGCAGGTAGTCGGGAGCGCCCTTGGGCACCCGCTTCTGGTAGAACGCCTCGGCCTCCTCGCCGGGCCGCCCGGTGGCCAGCCGCATTCCCGGCAGCACCCCCGAGGGCCAGCGTTCCAGTGCCGTCGGCCGCTCGCGCAGGGCCCGCAGCATCGCCTCACCGACGTCCGCCACGTACTGGGCGACCATCAGCTTGGTGACCTCGGCGGTGCGCTCGGTGGCCGGGTAGATCACCCGGTCCGGGCTGCTCACCCGGACCCGTCGTCCGCCTGCTTCGACCTCGGCCGCGGCTGCTTTCGGCATGTGCCCAGGCTACGGGTGCCAGCTAGTGGCCCGGACTGAGCGAGTGGTGCCGCCCGATCGGCAGCACCAGCGGCTTGCCGGAGACCGGGTCCGGCATCACCTGACTGCGCATGTCGAACACCTCGAGCACCGCCTCGGCGGTCAGCACCTCGCCCGGCGCGCCGGCGGCGTGGATCCGCCCGCCCCGCACCGAGACCAGATGGTCCGCGTAGCGGGCCGCCAGGTTCAGGTCGTGCAGCACCATCACGATCGTCGTCCCGCGGTTCCGGTTGAGATCGGTGAGCAGGTCCAGCACCTCGATCTGATGGGTGATGTCGAGAAAGGTGGTCGGCTCGTCGAGCAGCAGGATGTCGGTCTCCTGGGCCAGCGCCATCGCGATCCAGACGCGTTGGCGCTGGCCGCCGGAGAGCTCGTCGACGGCACGGTCGGCGAGGTCGAGGGTGCGGGTCAGTTCCAGGGCGCGGGCCACCGCGTCGTCGTCCGTGGTGCTCCATCTGCTCAACATGCCCTGGTGCGGGCTGCGGCCCCGGGAGACCAGGTCGGCGACCACGATGCCCTCGGGCGCGGTCGGTGACTGGGGCAGCAGCCCGAGGGCGCGGGCCACCTCCTTGGTGGGCATCCGGTGCAGGTCGGCGCCGTCCAGCAGCACCTGCCCGCCGCGTGGCGCCAGAAGTCGCGACATCGCCCGCAGCAGAGTCGATTTGCCACAGGCGTTGGCGCCGACGATCACGGTGATCCGGCCCGGTGGGACGGCGAGGTCGATGTCCTCGACGACGACATGGTCCCCGTAGCCCAGGGTCACGCCCTCGGCCCGCAGCGTGTGCTGCGCCGCCGGCTGGGGGAGGTCGGCTCCCTGATCGGTCACAGCGATCCTCCGGCCCGGTTCGTTCTGATCAGCAGATGGACGAGATAAGGCGCGCCGAGCACCCCGGTGATCACCCCGACCGGGTAGCGCGAGCCGAAGGCCCACTGCCCGGCGAAGTCGGCGCCGAGCACCAGCAGCGCACCCACCAGCGCCGACGGGATCGCCAGGGACCCGCCGGGGCCGACCAGCCGGGCGGCGATCGGGCCGGCCAGGAACGCGACGAAGGCGATCGGCCCGGCGGCCGCGGTGGCGAAGGCGATCAGCGCGACCGCGACCACGATGTTGAGCAGCCGGGTCCGTTCCAGCGAGACGCCGAGCCCGCCGGCCAGGTCGTCGCCGAGTTGCAGCAGCCCCAGGTCGCGTGAGCCGGCCAGCAGCAGCGGACCGAGTACCAGGACGGCGATCGCCAACGGCAGCACCTGCGCCCAGCCGGCGGTGTTCAGCGAGCCGGTCAGCCAGCGCATCGCGGACTGCAGGTCCCACATCGCGGCCCGCAGCAGCACGTAGCCGACGACGCTGTCGAGCATCGCCGCCACCCCGATCCCGATCAGGATCAGCCGGGTGCCGGCCACGCCGTCCTTGTAGGAGAGCAGATAGATGATCAGCGCGACCGCCAGGGCCGCGATGATCGCCAGCAGCGACACCGTGCCCTGACTCAGCTTGAGGACGACGATCCCGATCACCGCCGCGGCGCTCGCCCCGGCGCTGATGCCGATCACGTCGGGGGAGGCCAGCGGGTTGCGCAGCATCGTCTGGAAGGTGACCCCGCCCAGCCCGAACGCGACGCCGGCGAGCAGCCCCAGTGCCGCCCGGGGCAGCCGCAGGTCGCCGACCGTGAACGAGGCGGCGGGCACGCTCTCGCCGAGGATCACCCGGACCACCTCGGAGGGGCCGTAGAAGGTGTGCCCGAACATCAGGCTTGCCGCGAACATGGCGAGCACGGCGAGCGCCAGCGTCGCGGTCACCAGACGCCGCCGCCGGGTGCGCCGCCGCCGGCCTCCGGCGACCACGGCCAGGGCCTCGGGCGATGCGGACGGCGTGCCGGACGGCGAGGGGCCGCCGGCGGCGGGCAGGGTGCCGGCCGCGCTCACAGC
>DAIOVT010000331.1:0-4860 GCA_036758885.1 Kineosporiaceae bacterium | reverse complement strand
GCGGCGAACGCCCTGCTCAGGGCCGTGCCGTCGGCATCACGCGAGTTGGGGCTGCTGTCCGGCCCGGTACTGCGCAAACGACTGGACGGCGCCCCCTGGGCGCCGCTGAAGATCGCCTCCGGTTGCGACCGCCGGTGCACCTTCTGTGCCATCCCGGCGTTCCGCGGGGCGTTCGTGTCGCGGCCGCCGGCCGAGATCCTCACCGAGGCCGCCTGGCTCGCCGACAACGGTGTGCGCGAGGTGTTCTGCGTCAGTGAGAACACCACGTCCTACGGCAAGGATCTCGGCGATCTGCGGCTGCTCGAGCGGCTGCTGCCCGAACTCGCCGCGGTGCCCGGTATCGACCGGGTGCGGGTGTCGTACCTGCAGCCGGCCGAGCTGCGGCCGGGTCTGCTCGAGGCGATCGCCGCGACCGAGGGCGTGACGCCCTACTTCGACCTGTCCTTCCAGCACGCCTCGCCGTCGGTGCTGCGGGCGATGCGCCGGTTCGGTTCGCGCGAGCAGTTCCTCGACCTGATCGGCCGGGTACGCGATCTGGCGCCGAACGCCGGGATCCGCTCCAACGTGATCGTCGGATTCCCCGGTGAGACCGAGGCTGATCTGACCGAGCTGACCGCCTTCGTCGAGCAGGCCCGGCTCGACGTGATCGGGGTCTTCGGCTACTCCGACGAGGACGGCACCGAGGCCGCCGAGCTGACCGGCAAGCTGGACGAGCAGGAGGTCACCGCCCGGCTGCGCGAGGTGACAGACCTGGTCGAGGAACTCACCGCACAGCGAGCCGAGGACCGGGTCGGCGAACTGGTCGAGGTGTTGGTCGAGTCGCTCGGCGACCCCGATACGGACGGCGATGCCGACGGGCCGGCGGTGGTGCTCGCGACCGGCCGGGCGGCGCACCAGGGCCCGGACGTCGACGGGCGCACCCTGCTGCGTCGCGCCGGACCGGGTGGTGCTGATCTCGGTGCTGATCTCGGTGCTGATCTCGGTGCCGGGTACGCGGTCGGCGACCTGGTCGTCGCCCGGGTGGTCGGCAGTGCGGGGGTCGACCTGATCGCCGAGCCGGTACCCGGCCCGCTATGACGCCGGGGTGCGCCGGTGGGCGCGTGGTGACGGGCGCGCGGCGATGATCGAGCCGGACCGGACCCCGCCGGCCAAGGTGAGCATGTTGAACGTGGCCAACCTGCTCACCGGGTTGCGCGTGGCGATGGTGCCGGTATTCGTCTGGCTGCTGCTGCACGGTGACGGCCAGGACACCCGCTGGCGGCTGGCCGCCGGAGCGGTCTTCGTGGCGGCGAGCCTGACCGACCGCCTGGACGGCGAACTCGCCCGGCGCCGCAATCTGGTCACCGACTTCGGCAAGATCGCCGACCCGATCGCCGACAAGGCCCTGACCGGTGCGGCCCTGATCACCCTGTCGGTGCTCGGCGAACTGCCCTGGTGGGTCACCGTGGTGATCCTGGTCCGGGAGCTGGGCATCACCGTGCTGCGGTTGGTGCTGGTGCGTCGCATGGTGCTGCCGGCCGGGCGCGGCGGCAAGGCCAAGACGGCGGTCCAGTTGGCCGCGCTGACGCTCTACATCCTGCCGCTGCCCGATCCGATGCACCTTGTGGCGGTGGCGCTGATGGCGGTTGCCGTGGTGCTGACCGTGGGCTCCGGTGCGGACTATCTGATCAAGATCGTCCGGCAGTTGCGATCGGCGCCGAACTGACTCCGGACGACTCTCGGACCCGCCCGGAAACCTGTGCCGACGCTGTGGTGAAGGGCTGGGAACACTCTGGCCGCCAACGTGGTTGGGCACACAGGACAGCGCGGCAGAGCGCCGCGAGCAGTCGGCTCGGGTACGGTGGACCGAGTCGAGCCCGGGGCGGACGCCGAGTGATCATCTCGATGATCATGAATCGGCCGCCGTCGAAACGTTTGATGTACGCCGATCGATGTAAGCGCGGAGAGGGGGCAACGAACCATGGTTCTGCTACGACAGGAACTCGGCGACGTGCTCCGTGATGCGCGCCGCGAACAGGGCCGCACCCTGCGTGAGATCTCGTCGGTGGCCCGGGTCTCGCTCGGCTATCTGAGTGAGGTCGAGCGGGGACAGAAGGAAGCCTCCAGCGAACTGCTGGCCTCGATCTGCGGAGCGCTCGAAGTGCCCCTGGCCTCTGTGTTGCACCAGGTCAGCAAGCGGGTCGCCACCGCCGAAGGCGTTTCGCTCGGCGAAGAGCTGGTGCCGGACGTCGTCCCCGACGGCCTGGCGGTGCCCGACGACCTCGGGGGTCTCAGCGAGACCCTGGGCATGGCGGACGGCGAAGCGTCCGCATGCCGCGACGATGGGTTGGTCTCCGCGGCCTGATCGGTCGCGTTCGTCTCTGCCGCCGGGTCCGCCCGGGCCTCAGCCCCGGTCGCGCTCCAGCCGCTTGCGCAGCACCTCACGCTTCTCCTCGAACCGTGAGGCCTTCTTGTCCATGTCGGTCATGAACGCTTCCAACTCGGCCAGTGCCGCTTCCCCCTCGGGGCCGAGGCCGGCGATGTCGAAGAGCTTCCAGTACTTCAGCACCGGCGCCAGTACCTCGTCGCGGTGGATACGCAGGTCGTAGATGCCGGCGACGGCGATGTCCATCGAGCGCCTGGCGAAACCGTCGAGACCGGACCCGGGCATCTCGAACTTCGAGACGACGTCCCAGACCGCGCGGACGGTCTGATCCGGCGCGATCTCCAGCGCCTTGGCCAGCAGGTTCCGGTAGAAGACCATGTGCAGGTTCTCGTCCAGGCTGATCCGGGCGAGCAGCTGCTCGCAGACCGGGTCGGCGGTGAAGCGTCCGGTGTTGCGGTGTGAGATCCGCGTGGCCAGTTCCTGGAACGAGACGTAGGCGACCGTGTGCAGCATGTCGAGCTCGTCGGCCGCGATGTGTCCGGCCGTCATATGGGTCATCCGCTCGCGCTCGAGAGCCACCGGGTCGACCGCGCGGGTGGTGAGCAGGTAGTCGCGGATCGCGATGCCGTGCCGGCCCTCCTCGGCGGTCCAGCGCCCGATCCAGGTTCCCCAGGCGCCGTCCGGGCCGAAGGACTGATAGATCTCCCGGTGGTAGCTGGGCAGATTGTCCTCGGTCAGCAGGTTGACCACGAGCGCGGTGCGCGCGGTGGGCGACATCGCCGACTGCGCCTCCTGCCAGGGCATGCCCGCCAGAGGCCCGTCGAAGTCCTGGCCCGCGCTCCAGGGGATGTACTCGTGCGGCATCCATTCCTTGGCCACGCCGAGATGCCGGTTGAGTTCCACCTCCACCGAGGGCTCCAGTTCGTGCAGCAACTCCGCCTGGGTCCACACACGTTGAGCCATGACACGCTCCCGGATCTCGCGCGGCTGGGGCAGGTTCAGTTCCGCATGCCCGACCGGTGTCACGGTAGCCGCTGAGCCGTGCCCGCGTCAGGGAGCAGTTCGCGCCGGTCAGCGCGGCGAGCGGGTGCGACGGCGGCCAGGAGGCGCGTAGCCGAGCGGACGTTGCGCGCGGGAGTCATCGGTCGGTGCGGGGCCGGGTTGACAGGCCGGACAGTAGAAGGCGGTGCGCTGCCGGGCCGGCTCGCCGATCATGGCCACCCGCACCCCGGTGCCGCAGCGGCGGCAGGGGCGGCCGGAACGCGCGTGCACCCAGCTGCGCCGGCCCGGGCGGGCATCGCCGGTGGTGATCTGCAGGCCGCGATCCAGGTTGGCGGTCATCAGGGCATGTACGAGATCGAGCAGCCGGATCAGCTCGGCATCGCTCAGGTCGTGCGCCGTCGTCCAGGGCGAGCGGCCGCGCAGGAACAGTGCCTCGCTCATGTAGAAGGTGCCGACGCCGGCCAGCACCCGTTGATCCAGAAGGAGTTCGCCGATCTCCTCGCAGTCCCGGCAACGCAGTCGCCGGATCACCTCCGACCGGTCCCAGGACGTCGACAACACGTCCGGGCCGAGGTGCCCGACCAGCCGGTGCTCCTGTTCGGTGGCGACCAGGTCGAGCATGCCGAGCCGGTGGCCGATCGCCGTCCAGTCGTCGTTGCCCAGCACCGCGCGGACGTCGTGGTCCCGCGCCGCCGCTTTCGCCGCCGGGCCGTCGCTCGCGCGCACCGACCAGCTGCCCTCCATGCGAAGGTGCGAGCGCAGTGTCAGCGGCGTGGGCTGCCCCTGCCTGCCGGTGAGCCGGGCGAGCAGATGCTTGCCCACGCTGATCACCTCGAGAACCTCGCGTCCGGTGAGGTCGACGGTGGCCGGCGAGGGCCAGCGAAGCTGGGACCGCGTGAGCACCCGGCCCGCCAGCGCCGCGTGCAGGCGAAGCGCCGAGCGGCGGACGACGTCCCCCTCAGGCACGGTGATCCTCAGACACGGATCCGTAGCCCTCGCGGCGTCGGGTGGAACCCTGCTCCGGTCAGCGCCCGGGCCAGCGGGCTGTCGGCGCCGAGGGCGGTGACGCCGTCGGCCTTCTGCACCGTCAGCCGGCCGAGGGCCCCTTCTCGGACGGCGAGGGCGAGTGCGTCGGCGGCGCGCTGCAGTTGCTCATCGTCCTGGGACCAGGTGAGCAGCGAGCGGCCGCCGCGTTCGACGTAGAGCACGAGCTCGCCGCGGTGCAGCACGACCAGGGCCCCGGCCTTGCGACCGGGACGATGTCCACCCTCGGTGGCGGGCCAAGGCAGTGCCGCACCGTAGGGATTGGCCGGATCCGCCGCGGCCAGCACCAGGGCGTTGCCGGCCGGGTCGGGGCTGCGGCCGCGATCGGCGTGCCGCCCGTCGACGCCGGCTTCCTCGCCACCCAGTCCGCGGGCTCCGGCGCGAAGTCGATCAACCGCCCCGGTGCCGCCGAACTGGGCGGCACCCAGTCCTTCGACGAAGTAGCCGCG